>VBMQ01000102.1 GCA_005878375.1 Methanobacteriota archaeon
CGGGTCTCATCCGCCCTTCCCGGCGTTCCGCGCCCCCTTCGCCCGAGGCCGTTCTGCCGCCGCACGCTCCCGTCGCACCGTCTTCGACGCGCGCGCGATCACGCCCATGAGCGCATGGTATTCCCACGTCGTGGGCTCCGCGCGTTCCGTCATCCGGCGAAACATCACGGCCGTCCGCCCTCGCTTGTGGGCCGGGTAGTTCGTCACCGCCAAAAGGTCCGCGAGCGCCCCGTTCAGCTTCTCCTTCTCCATCTAAGAGGCCTTACGACGCCCCCGCTCCTCGGTCGGGGGTTTGGCGGCGTGGAGTTCATACAACAGGATCACCGCGGCCTGCGCCACGTTCAGGATCGGATACTCGGGATTGGCGGGGATGGTCACGAGGACGTCGCACGCCCTCAGCTCCTCGTTGAACAAGCCGTAGTCCTCCCGACCGAGGACGATCGCGGCGTCCCCATCGAGCCCCGCCAACTTCGCCCCCAATTCGCGCGGGGACAGCGCGATGCGGAGGAACTTCTTCTCGCTCGCGGTGTCGACGCCGGACGTCCCGACGACGAGATCCATTCCGCTGATCGCCCGCGCGTACGAGCGATACCGTTTGGCGGCTTCGAGGATGGAGACGCTGTGCATTGCGCGCTTGCGCGCCTCTTCGCCGATCCTGCACGGGTTCACGAGCCTTAGGTTCGTGACCCCGAAGTTCTTCATCGCCCGCGCGACCGCACCGACGTTCCCCTCGTACTTCGGCTCGACGAGGACAACATGGACGCGGGCCACGCGCGCGGGATGAGCGTCCATCTTATAGGGGTGTTGCCCGGGCCTTCAAGTGACGGTCGCTACGACCATCAGGGCGGTGTCGACATCCCGCAGCCGATTGGACTCCGGATCGACTTGGAGGGAGAGTTCCTCGAGGGTCATCGCACCGAGGACCGCGGCGTCGTCCGGTTCACCAAAGAGAATCCATGTGGGAGTTTCGTGCGTTTCGTAGCGAACGTACGCGAGGCCAAGGCCCCGGTCCATGGTCCGCCCGTCTCCGAGCCGAATCGTCTTCGATCGGGTAGGGACGACCCCTAATGCCTCCAAGAGGGTGCGGGGAATCATAGAGTATGTGGCACCGGTGTCGACCAAGACCTCCACCGACCGGAAGGGGCTGACCGCGTCCTTCGCCAGTTCAATCCGCACGTACGTGAGACCCACGGCTCCGTGGTTTCGCTGCCCTTGTAAATGGCCTTTCGTGCTAAATGTACTTGGTGACGCGTCTCGGACCGACGCCGCTTATAGGAGACATCCCATGCCGGGCCCGAAAGTCATGCGCGTCGCGTTGAAGATCGCGTACGACGGCCGGGCCTTCCACGGGTTCGCCCGCCAGCCCGATATGCGCACGGTCGAGGGCGAGGCGCTCTTCGCCCTTCAGAAGTCCGGAATCGTCGACTCCATCGAATCCGCGAACGTCCGCGGGGCGAGCCGAACGGATGCGGGCGTGAGCGCGGTCGGGAATGTCCTCGCGTTCGATACTGATGCGTCCCTCGACGCGGTGGCGAGCCGGTTCAACGACGCCGCCAAAGAGGTGTGGGCGTGGGCCGTCGCGGAGCTGCCGCCAGCATTCGATCCGCGGAAGGCGCGCGTCCGGTGGTACCGCTATCTGATCACGGGTGCACACGATTTGGCGGCGTTGGCGGAAGCCGCCAAACCGTACCCGGGGACACATGACTTCGCGGCCTTCGCGAGCCCGGATGCGGAGCGGACGCGCCGCCACGTCGATTCCCTCGAACTCGCGGCGGTCCCCGACGGCATCGTGATCGACGTGCGCGCTCCCAGCTTCCTCCGAGGGATGGTCCGGAGGATCGTCTCCGCACTTTTGGCGGTAGAGAATGGCGACGCGCGATCCGAAGACGTTCGCGACGCGCTCCGCACGGGGAAGGGCCGTGATCTCGGACAGGCTGCCGCCGAACCGCTCGTCCTGATGGACGTCGATATCGGCATTCCGTTCCGGTTCGCCGTCGATCGTGCCGCGCGCGAGCGAATCTTCACCCGCCAAGAGGACGCGGCCGCCGCGGCGCGCTTTTGGCGGGAGGTCGGGGACCGCGTGCGGATGCCCGCCGCCAAATCATCGGAACGGACCCTGTCACCCCTTTCCATCGGGACAAGCTATTAATAAACACGTCCCCATCGGCGGCCGCCTACTCGACTCGGGAGGAGAGAAGGATGGTGCGCGCTCATCGTAGCAAAGCGTTTTCACTGCTGCTCGTGGGGCTGATGTCCGCAACGGTCCTCTCGGTCGCGACCTCCGCGCGGGCCGAAGCGACCGCACCCGCCACGATCTCGTCCACCCCCGCTGTGAGCGAGGCACCCGCGCCGGTCGCCATCCCGCCCGGGTCCCCACGCCCGGACTCGTCTTCGCCCGACCTCTTGGGGAAGATTGCGCCGAGCCTCCAGAAGCAGGCGCTCGATCCTGCCGTCGACGCCTTCACGGACGTCGTCGTGCACACCGCCAGCGTTCCCGCGCTCGGGAAGATCCTCGAGGGGATTGGCGCGCAGACCTCGTTCGTGACGGACGGATCGGTCCGGGTCCAAAAGTACGTCGCCCGTCCCTGGGGCGCCACGGGGGCGTCGGAAACAATCCATGTGGAGGTGCCACAATCTTCGCTCCTGATGCTCGCGTCCCTGCCGTACGTGGAGTTCGTTGAACCGCCGAACCTGGCGACCGCCACGGACGTGCACGACGCGGCGGCGGCCGAGGACCACGCCTCCTTCGACGATTACATCGCCCGAATTTTGGCGGGGGAGAAGAACCCCGCCGGCATCCGGGGCGCCTCGAACGGTGGGGTGTCGCCGATGAGCTGGGCGGTTGCCCGCGAGCACCACGCGTACGACGTCTGGCAACTCGGATACGAGGGACAAGGGATCAACGTCGCCGTCGTCGACACGGGCGAGGATTTCGGGAACCCGAGCCTCAACAACAGCTGGGCGGTCGTGAACGACCCGTCGTCCCCGTGGAACGGGTGGCCGATCATGTTCCACCCCGCCTCGATGGAGGGCCTGATGAGCCCGCAGTTCTGGACGCGGAACAGCGACCTCGACCGGCGAGCGCTCCCGTTCTGGGAGAACTCCCTCGACGACAACTCGTGGTACTCGAACATGGACTACGTCGCGAACGACTCGAACCTCGACGGGAGCCTCGAGTACCGGGACCTCACGATCAACCCGCTGAGCCCGCCGCACCTGCAGCGCACGCCCCTCGCGAACCCGCAGCAGTACGGGCGGTGGAACCCCGCCACGTACAACCTCCCGATCGGGCGGAGTTACTACGTCGGCTGCGCAGGCCGCCCGGGGCCGTGCATCCTCAGCAAGTCTGGCTACTACCGCCTCGGCGTCGCGCGGGACGACACGCTCACCGGTCTGTGGGGGGAGAAGGTGGGCATCCTCCTCGTCGACTCGACGACGGCCTACGTGTACGACACCGCCTACGTCGACCTGAACTTCGACCAGAACTTCACGGACGACAAGCCCGTGACGCAGGGGAGCCCGCTCGCAGTCGCGGACCTGAGCGTGCCGCCGGACGGCGTGCAGGACATCTCCGGCGGCCTCCTGTATTTCATCGGGTCGTCTTCCCACGTCGCGCGCGACACGGTCATCGCGAACGCGACGGGGGCGGAGACGGGCGCGAACCTCGCGAACGGTTGGATCGCCGTGAACGTGACCGGCTACCGCTCGTGGATCCCGCCGAGCCAGGTGTTCTTGAACGACGGGACGACGGACTTCTACCTTCCCGGCGCAACGGAGGACATCACCGAGTCCATCACGCTGCGGCCCGCGGGCGGGGGCGCGATTCAGGGTGGCTATTGGGACCTCGGAAGCCCGCCGACGTTCGCCGTCGCCTCCCGAACCCCCGCGACGAACGCGCTCAGCGGGCGCGCGTTCAACTCTGCCCGTCTCCTCCGGGGACCCGGGACGGACTACTCCATCAGCCTCGTCTACAGCATCTTCGACAACAACGGCTTCCTCTTCGAGCCGGCCGACTATCAACTCGACTTGAACACCGGGAGGATCACGTTCCCGCGGGACTACCCCGACGGGGACACGATCCGGATCACGTACCAGCTCGACACGTACACGCTCGAGCCGGTCA
>VBMQ01000103.1:0-4289 GCA_005878375.1 Methanobacteriota archaeon
CCTTCCGGGGAGAAGGAGGGTCTCTCGACGAGATCCGGTTCGGGGATCTCCGAATCAAGGTGCTCGAGGGGAAGTGGACGATCCTGGCGGGGCTCGTGCGTGGCGAGGCGACGGAGGGCCATAAGGAGGAAATGAGGGCGGCGCTCAAGGACTTGGAGACGCGGTACGAGGACCTCCTCATTGACTGGGATGGGACGATGGATCGCATCCCGGAGGTTGACCGGATCATGCAACGGCTCATCGACGGGGGGTATCGGGAACCCGTTCCCGCATTCGCGGCGAGTTGAGGACTGGAGAGGGGCGCGAAGGGAATGACGCGGAGAGCACGGACGGCAGAAGCTCTGCGGGGGCGCCGCCGGCTCCTCGCGACTTTATGCCTCGTTTTCGCCTTGGCCGCGGTCCTTGCGGCGGTGCCACGGCCCGCCGCCGGAACGGCAACCCTCGGCGCTTGGGCGGTGTCGGGGACGCCGACCGCGGACCCCGGCGACGTAGTCACCTTTACCATATCCATCAACAACGTGGGTCCCTCCTTCGCCGCCAACGTCTGGGCCAACGCGACGGTACCCCCCTTCACAACCTATGTGAGCGAAACCGTCGGAGGGATCACGTGGTTCTCCGGCGAATGGTTCTCCGGCAACCGTCGGGGATGGAATTTCACGAATCTCCCGGCTGCGAACCACACGTTCGACCTCACCCTCCGCGTGCTCGTCGGCCCCGCCGATCAGACCGTCCTCCCGTTGTCCTTCTTCGTGAACTACACCGACGACGCCGGCCTGCCTCGGCCCGAGAGCGCCGCGTCGGCCTCCGTCAAGGTCGTTATCCCGACAATCCTCATCACGAAGACTCCAACGGTCGACCCCGTTGACCCCGGCCAGTCTTTGTCGTACTCCGTCGTCGTTTCGAACTGGGGGAACACAACGTCGAACACGATTTGGCTCAACGACACCTTGCCGCCGCAGGTCACGTTCGTGAGTGTGAGCGGGATTCAGCCCTCGAGATGCACGGGACCGAACTGCCGAGTCCTGAATCTGCCCGCAAGATCGCAACAGACATATTCGATCAACGTGCGTGTGGCGTCGTCCGCCGTCCGAGGAACCGGGGTCACGAATAACCTATTCGCGAACTACACGGACAACGATGACACGGTCCTGGGGTCTGTCTCGACCAGCGCCTCGGTGACTGTCCGCGTCTTGACCGACCTCACGATTGGAAAGGTCCCCGACGCGCCATTCGCTTTCCGCGGCCAGACGATCACGTTCACCATCTGGTACAACGACACCTCCGCCTCCGCCCTGGGAGCGACCTGGATCAACGATACCCTACCCTTGGAGATGACCCACGACCGGAGCACGCCTACGGGGACGGTCGCGGGAAACACCGTGCGGTGGCAATTCCCGAACGTCGCGACCGGACCGCATTCCCTCCTGCTCGTCGTCCGGATCTCCGCGAGCGCGACGAACGGGAGCCAGCTCACCAACGTCGTTACGGGAAACTACGTCGACGGGGCCGGACAGCCGGGACAACAGGTCCAGGCGGGTGCCTCCATCGTGGTCGCGGCGAGCCTCCCGGCGTTCGAATTCGCAAAGACTGCGGCCCCCGGAACGGCGGCGCCAGGAGCGACGGTTCGGTTCACCGTGTATTACAACAACACGGGCACGAACACGTCCGCCGCAGTCGTGATTGACGATACGATCCCCCAGGGGACCGTGCTCACGAACCCGAGTGAGACCGTTTCCGGGGTCGTGGGCCGGCGATACACCTGGCGGTTCACGAACGTTGTCACCGGCGGGCATAGCATCACGTACGATCTTGTGCTCCAAAACGTCGCCGTCAACACGACCCTCGTGAACTTCGCGTTCCTAAATTTCACGGATCCGTTCGGGAGTCCGCTTTCCCCGCCGGGTTCGCGGAGTGCCGTCGTCCATGTGGCGGCCTCGAACGGCGGGGGGTCCGGGGGAATCTCCCCCTTGACCCTCGTTGTTGGCACCCTCATTGCCCTTGCGGTCGCCGGGCTTCTCGGGTACCGCGTCGTCGCCGCCAAGAGACAGACGGTGATCGACGAGGTCTTCCTCCTGCATCGGGACGGACTCCTCATCAAGCATTACACGCGGCGGATGAGGCCCGACGTGGACTCCGACATCCTAAGCGGGATGCTGATTGCGGTCCAGAACTTCGTCAACGAATCGTTCATCGGCGCCGAGGGCCTCCAACGCGAGGGCGTCCTCGACGAGCTGCGGTTCGGGGAATTCAAGATTGTGCTCGAGCGAGGCCAGTGGGTCATCGTCGCCGCGGTCCTGAGCGGCGATCCAACGAACCGGGTCAAGGACGAGGTGAAGGCGGCAATCCGAGCTCTGGAGACCGCGCTCGGGCCCGAACTCGAGGGCTGGCGTGGAGACATGCGGAGCGTCGAGGGCGCGGACCGGTACGTCCAAGACCTGATTACCGGGAAATACCGCCACGCATGGGGCAAGGGTTAAACCGGGCGCTTCATTTCCCGGGCGGCGTCATGCCCGAGCTGCACAAGTCGAAGGTCCTCCTGCTCGGGGACGGCGCGGTGGGCAAGACGTCCCTGATCAAGCGGTTCGTCGTCGACCAGTTTGGAGACGACTACATCACAACCATCGGGACGAAGGTCACCAAGAAGGAATTGACGATCACGGACGGTGGCACCACCCATCTCGTCGCGCTTACGATCTGGGATGTGCTCGGTCAACAGGGCTATTCTGCGGTCCAGACCTCTGCATTTCAAGGCGCCCGAGGAGTCCTTCTCATCTACGACGTCACACGGTCCGAGACGAGGGAGAGCCTCGAGCGCTACTGGATTCCTCGAGTTCGCGAAGTGATCGGGAGCGTCGCATCGATCGTCGCGGGAAACAAGGTCGACCTTGCGGACGACCGCGCCGCCGCGCAGGAGGACTTGGAGCACCTCGCGGGCAAGTATGCGATGCCCCACTTTCTGACGAGCGCGAAGACGGGGGAAAAAGTCGAAGAGGCGTTCACGAAACTGGGCAAGGCCGGGATCGGGGCGGTGGAGGCGCCTCTCGAGGCCCTCGGCGGGTCGCTGGTCTCGGCCCGAACGGACCCGCTCGTCGCGGTCGCGGATCGGGTAATGATGGACTTCGCGCGGGAGTTTGGCGGCATCGAAGGAGCGATGCCGATCATCAAGACGCAGGCAACGAAGGCAGGCCTCGACGTCCGCGCTCCGTCCAAGGAAGCGATCCGTCGATTCATCGACTACCTCCAAGAAATCGAGCGGGGGTTCCGCCCCGCGAACACCGCCGCCCAGAACCACTCGCGAAGAGCCGCATGGCTTCGTGATGCCAGCTAAACCTTCTCAAGGATGGGAATGAGGGGGTAACGGTTATATGGCGCGCGCCCCCGTGAATCGGAGGGTCTGGCGTGTCGGAGTACTTCAAGAAGAAAGTGCTGATCCTCGGCGACGGCGCGGTCGGGAAGACGTCGCTCATCCGCCGATTCGTCGTCGACAAGTTCAGCGACGAATACATCACGACGATCGGCACAAAGACCACGAAGAAGGACCTCCTCCTGGATCTAGAAGGCAAGGAGTGGAACGTCTCCCTCCTGATCTGGGACGTCCTGGGCCAGAAGGGATACACGGAGGTCCAGACCTCCGCGTTCCAAGGCGCCAAGGGCGTAATCCTCGTCTACGACGTCTCCCGGCCCGAGACGCGCGGTTCGCTCGTCGACTACTGGATCCCGCGCGTGTGGAAAGTCGTCGGGCGGTTGCCCATGGTCGTGTTCGCGAACAAAAGTTGCGAACTGTACGGGTGCACCGGTCACCTGACGAGCGCCAAGAGCGGCGGAGGCGTTGAGGATGCGTTTCGAGCGCTCGGCGAGCAACTCGTCCGGACGGGCGAGTCAGGAGACACGGAAATGAGGGGTGTCCTTGTGGCGGGGGACGTCGAGGACTCCATCGTCGCGGTGACCGACCGGATCATGTCGGACTTCTGCAAGGAGTTCGGCGACATCGAGACGGCGATGCCGATCGTCAAGCAGCAGTTCACGAAGGCCGGGGTCGACGTCAAGGCGCCGACAAAGGACGGCCTCCTCCGGGTGATCGAGTACCTGGCGGAAGTCGAGCAGGGCTTCAAGCCCGCCACCCAGGTTTCGGAGAACCGAAGCCGCCGGCTCGGGTGGGTCCGCAAGGCCAACTGAGCGGTCGTCCACTATCGCGTCTGATACTATCAAGGGAATCTTTTAGACCGAGCCGGAGGCCTCCGCGCCGGAATGGTAGAGGCGTTCCAGTGGTACGCCATCCTCTCGATCTC
>VBMQ01000103.1:4364-9433 GCA_005878375.1 Methanobacteriota archaeon
CTCGCGTCCGCCTTCGCGTACCTCCTCCGCGCCTCTGAGGACTACACAGGCGGGAGCACGGATGCCTCGCTCTTCTATGCGCGGCTCTTCTACTTCTTCCACATGCTCGCCGTCGGGTACACGGCCTCTTTCGTCGGTTCCTACTTCTACGGTTTCCAGATCCTGAGCCGCCGGTTCGTGATCCTCGGGCTCCAGATCTCCCTCCTCGTCATCGCGATCTACGTGTCCGCCCTCGTGACCTCCGTGAGTGACCGGGGGACGTACGGGATCCAGGTCTCCAGCTATGGGGCGACGCGCGCGCTCGCGATCCTAGCGACCGCGTACATGGCGACGGCGGTCGCGGCCCTCGTGCGCACACTCTGGAAGAACCGCGATCCGATCGTCCGCCGCCAAGCGCTGGTGATGCTGGCGGGAATCGTCGCCCACGGGGCCGTCGCGGAATCCTACTGGTACCTGCGCATGACCGGCGCAGGGTATCCGCCCCCCGTCCTGACGGCGACGGCGCTCATCATGGCGGGCACGTTCGCGTTCGCAATCCTCCGTCATCAGATGTTCGTGGTGACGCCCCGAGGCGAGGCGTCCACAACGCTCCCCCGGAAATTCCCCCTCAAGGACGGTCGGGCGTACCTCGCTCGAGAGCGCAGGGCCGATGTCGCGTTCCGCGCGCTTTCGGAGATGGCCCACCGGGGTCGCAAGGCGCTGGTCGACGCCCGTCTTGTGGCTCACGGAGAGCACGGGGCTAAACCACGTCCTGCCGACCCACCTTGACATGGTCGAGGAGCTCGTCGCCCGATTCGCCGGAAGCACGGACGCGCCCGTCGTCGCATTCGAGGGCGCGGAGTACCTCGCAAACTACCACGACTTCGACCGGGTCCTGCGCACGCTACGCCGGATCCGCGACACAGTCACCGCGCGGGGCGGCGTCCTGCTGCTCAGCGCAGACACGTCGTTGCTCGACGAGCGGGAGTTCTCCCTCCTGGAGAAGGAGTTTGAGCCGTTCCCCATGCCGCCCGGGGTGGAGTCCGTCGAGGACGTCTTTTTGATCCACGAATCGGGAATCCTGATTTCCCATTCCGCGCGCCGCTTGAAGCCGGAGACGGACCGCGACACGATGGCGGGGATGCTCACCGCGATCATGAACTTCGCGCGCGTCTCGTTCACCGAGGGGAAGGGGGAGCTCCGTCGCCTCGGCCTCGGAGAGAAGACCGTGACCCTCGAGCGCGGCCGTCACCTCATCCTGGCGGTGGTCTTCGCCGGGGAGACGGGGACGCTCTCGAGTCCTGGAGCGGCCGCATGGAGGAGGTGTCGGAACTGCGCAACATGACCGAGCGCATGGTCCGTCGGCTCCTCGCTTAGAGCGGGATCCGGACGTACGGCCCCTCCATCGAGGCCCGTCGGCCACGTTTCTCCGCGTATCGCCGATAGTACTCCCGAACGCCGACGCCGCTCGTGACCTTCAGCGCCTCGTGACCCGACTCCCGACGTGCGATGCCCTCACATTCTTCGACGAGGCGCCCTCCGAATCCGCGGTGCTGCCAATCGCGTCGCGGTACTTCATGGAGAGGAATCGCTTGACCGAAGACCCTCAGTTCCCGAAGGAAAGCCCCAGCTCCGCACAGACGGAGCCGTGCGTAGCCGATGAGACCGCCATGCGGGAGCTCCACTGACAGGAACTCTTCAACCCCATCGGAAGCGCGGTAGGTCTCTCGGAGAAGGTCGAACCGTTCGTTGACAAACGGACGCCCGCGGAGCCCGACCTCGCGGCATCGAATGCAGCCGCACCGGAGACCCTCGCCGGCCATCCGTTCCTGTGCGAGCTCCCGAACGTTTCCCACCGCCAACCCGGCGGCGACGTCCGGAACTCCAATCTCCCTCTGAATCCGTTGGATCCGGATCCACGGCGGAACGATTTTCTTGACGGAGACGAGCAGGTCGACGGTCTCCTCTGTCGTCATCGGCGCAAACGCGCCGCGCCGCCACAGCTGATACAAGCCCGTGTCCGGAAGGACGATCGTCGGGTAGATCTTCAACATGTCCGGCCGAAACTCCGAGTCGTCGAACACCGTTCGAAAGGACTGCAGGTCGCGTTCGCGATCCGACCCGGGAAGCCCGGGCATCATGTGGTAGCACACCTTCAGTCCCGCGTCTTTGGCTCGACGCGTCGCCTGGCGCACGTCGTCGACCGTGTGCCCGCGGTTCGAGAGATGGAGCACGTCATCAAAGGTGCTTTGGACGCCAAACTCGACCCGCGTCACGCCGAGCGCCATGGCGTGCGCCACATCGTCCGGAGTGAAACGCTCCGGCTTCGTCTCGATCGTCAAGCCAATCATCCGGCTTGCGGCGACCTCGTTCGCGTGTTGCGCGTCTCCAAGGGTCTCGCTGATGAATCCGTTGAGCCCGTCGTAGCACCCTTTGACGAACGACTCTTGGTATACCGCGGGCAACGTGGTGAACGTGCCGCCGAGCACGATGAAGTCGACCTTGTCCGTGGCATGGCCCGTCGCCTTGAGTTGTTCGACGCGAGAGCGGGTCTGCTCGTAGGGGTCGTATTCGAACTCGGCGCCCCGCTTGGCTGCGGGCTCGCTGCCGAGGTAGGATTGGGGCGTCCCCCGCTTCGGCCCGCCCGGGCAAAAGATGCAGACTCCGTGAGGGCACGCGTACGGTTTCGTCATCGCCGCCACGACCGCGACGCCGCTCGCCGTGCGGGACGGCTTCGCGCGCAGGATCGGTTCCAGCAACGGGCGTTGCTCAGGACTGACCGCCGCCAAGATATCTGCGTCCGTTGGCGGCGACGCCAGGACGCCTGCGCGGCATAGTTCGACCTTCGCCCGATGGAGGTCCTCCTTCGAGGTGATCGAGCCCGCCAACACGCGATCGACGAGAGGCTTGAACGTCGCCGCCAACCGCTCACCCAAACATCGGACCGTCGTACTCCTTCGGTTTCTCGCGCTTCCCGCCGTGTTGCTTCACGCGCTTGCGCTGCGATTCCTTTCGGCCGACGAAGCGGAAGTCGGACCGCAGCAGACGGACGAACGTGCGATCGGGAAGAGGCTCGACCTCGATAATGCCACGCGACCGCATCGCTTTGAGTGTCCGATCGAGGAGTGTCGATTTCACCTTGAGTTCACGCTCCAAGTCCCTCGTCGTGGCGGGATACATCTCGAGCAGCACATGAATGATCCTCGATTCCAACGTCCCTTCAAGGATCTCGAGCACCGCCGCGCGAACGGGGGAGGAGCTTAAGGCTCTATCCGAGCAGTCGGCAAGCGGCGCTAGCCGTACATCGCCTTCGGCTCTTTCGCCTTCTCCTTCTTCTCCTCGATCTGCTCGACGATGTCGACGCTCACGACCATGTGCGTCGGGATGAGGCGCATCTTCCCCGCCAACTCCTGGTGGGAAGCATCGAGCTCAATGGAAATCGCGTCGTCCGTCCCGATCGTCCCGAGCCCCCGGAAAATGCCATGGCTGACCATCGGCTTGTCGCGCGTCTCGATGGATGTAATCCGGTAGCGAGAACCTTTCGTGAGCACGATGGGCGCCGCGTCTTCGGGCATTACTTCCTCGCCTCCGCAAGCTTCGACAGATGCTCGACCGTCTTCCGGTAATTCTCCATCGCGACCTCGACGTTCGCCTCGACGAAGTTCCAGGCCTTCGTGAGGTTCCCATATCGGATGCGATACCCCTTTCGCGGGGTGCCTCGGTCGTCGACCTGCGTCTCGTCGAGCAAGTCGATCTCCTTGAGCTTGTTGAGGTGGCGGTACACCGTCGCTTTCGTCGTCTTCAACTTCACCGCCAATTGATCGGCCGTCCAGCCGCGGTCGGGGCGGGCCAGGAAACACTCCAACGTCATCGATGTCCTTCAGGGGTGTGAGGGGCGTGTTGCTCACAACGTTCAGCGAGAAGCCCATATGGGTCCCATCCCGACCGCCGTATCCACGTGGGGAAGATGAAGGTTCCGGCGCGACGAGTTGCGGTCACGGCTCGACGATGCCCGAGACGCACGTGACCTCGAGACCACGTTCGCGCAGAGCGCGAACGAGGGGGTTGATCCCGATGCTGTCGGACGCCACGTGCCCGGTCACGATCAAGTTCTTGACACCCCGATCCCCGAACTCGTCTTGGAGCCGCCTAACGTGGGCCGGGTCCACATGGATGTACACGACGGTGTCAATTCCATTGCGGAACGCACACGACGCGATCGGGTACCCGCCGTTCGTGCCCGCCCTGTGCAACACGACCCATCGCCCCATCGAGTTCGAGGGCTTGCCCATTCGGAGGACGATGTCCGTCTCCGCTTTCGCGAACTCCGGGAGCCGGTTCAGCGTTGCCAAGGCGCCCTTCACGGACGTCGAAGATCGGACCGACCCTCGCAACGTTTCGTCCATCACCTTCCGGCCAATCTCGTCACACGGATTGTGAATGCTCATCAGCGGCATTCCGAGAAGGCGGGCGAGGCTCGGGACGTGGTCATAGTTCGTCGCGTGCACGCGCGGCGCGTGCTCCGCCTGCATCGCACGGACGGCTTTGGCGGCCGCCGGCCTCGGGACCCCGGCCCGTGCGAGGTTCGTCCCGTGCTTCTCGAACACCTTCAGAATGCCCAGGGACGCCTTCCCGCCCAGCGGATGGTGGGCAATCACGAGGTCATATCCAAGCGACTTCGCGGCGAGGATCATGCCGATATCCGCGTCGATTCCGAAGAGCACCCGATGGACCGACGACGAGGGCACGTAGATCTCCGAGTCTTCCGGCATCCGTGATTGGCGCGCCAGCTTCACCGCCAAATCCATGATGGCCCGCGTGTCCACGTCCGCGCGAACGCCCATGCGCCGATAAGGATTCCGGGAGGGAAGACCGCCAAATCCTTAAGCGAACGTCGTCGATAGGCTCGCGATTCATGGCGGCCGCGGCGGGGGAGTTGGCGTTCCGGACCGGCCTCGTCGGCCGCACCGCCGAGGTCGGGAAGCTGCGCGGCGCCCTCGATTCCGCGCTCGCCGGACAGGGGCGCGTCGTGTTCGTGGCGGGGGAGGCGGGGATCGGCAAGACCCGATTGCTCGAGGAGCTTTCGGCCT
>VBMQ01000104.1:0-7484 GCA_005878375.1 Methanobacteriota archaeon
GTAGTCCCAACCCCGACGGTCACCGATCCGGTGGTCAGGCTGACGTTGTCCTGAGTCGCCGTTCCGCCACCGCTGTTTCCGTCGAACGTGACCGTGTCGGTCGATCCCGGAGTACATGAGCAGGCCGCACCGCCCGAGGTCGTTGCCCAGTGCGATCCGGACGAGAACGATCCGGTGCCGCCGATCCAGAAGCAGTTCCCGCCAACGCACGAGGCCGCGGCATCGGAAGTGAAGAGGCCGATCAACATGCGCAGCGGCGCTAGGAGATCGATGTTCGGTAGAACGAGTAGTTGAGCATGTCGTTCACTGAACGCGTTCACCGAATGCTCTGCTGTCGGGAGGTCACGGATCGTGCCGAGGATAGCGAGGGTCGGGTAGGCGGATCGAACGGGCTCCCAAGTGGTGTAAGTCTTCGGCGCCGGAAAGAACCGCAGCCCGCCGTCGGCGGTGCGGTACTGCGCGAGCGGGTCGGGGAGGTGGAGAATAAAGGTCAGGGCCGCGCCGAGAAGCAGCGCTGAGAGTAGCACTAATGCTACGGCTTGGGCCTGACGACTGCGCATCGAGAACCTATGAAGCACGAAAAGTATTTAAGGGTTACTTGATCCGTCGGCTGTGCTTCTTCACGGGGATGTCGCCGCCGCGGCGCTGGACGTAGGGCTCAAGTTCGTGGAGCGAGGCATATGCGCGCTCGCGCTCGAAGACCTCTTCCTTCGTGTCGAGGGCCATCATGTTCTCAAGTTCTGCGAGCGACTCCATCGCCAGCCGCTGGTCCTCGCGGTCCTCCTTCGTCATGACTTCCTTCTCAAGTTGGCGCAGCGCGGCCTCGGCCTCAAGCACGTCGCGCTCGGTCGGAAGCACCCCGGTCGTGTCAAGCATTCTGGCGAAGCGGAGGGCCGAGCGCTCGGTCTTGAATATCTCGGTGCGGGGCTCACCCGCATCAGTCCACGTCACGGTGAACGAGCCGTCGGGGTTCCGGAACCAGGCCACGTCGCGAGCGGAGACCATGCGGTCGAGATAGGAGCCGTGCTGAAGACGGTTGAAGTATGGATCGCGCGCCATCGACATTCTTCAAGCGGATGCGATACTTAAGGGCTGCGTGTCGGCTAGGCAGGTGGAAGGAACTCGTCCGGGAGCAATCCGGCCTTCTGTTGCGCATACTGCTTCTCGGCGACCGGCTTCCCCTCGTTCTGCGGCGCATAGTTGAAGTAGGAGTTCTGGCCGCGCGTCTCCGTCGTCAGAGCCCGCTGAGCCTCGCGACTGAACATCATGGAATGGTCGAGCCAAGCGTTCTCCTCGCCCGACGGCCCGAACTGGTTGCCCTCCTTCGCGTGGCCGAACACGTCATGCACGGCGCGGAAGATGTCGTTCGCGCTGCGCCCGGTCTCCGGGTGGACGATGTACGAGAGGATCGGGTGCGGCTCGCCGCCGGTGAAGACGCGCAGCCTGCGGTTCTGCCTGATGTCATCGCGCATCGCCTCGCTGTTCGGGTAGGGGTCGCCCTCGGTGAAGTCAATCCGCACGACGGACTTCACGAACTCCCATTGGTCGAAGAGTTCCGACGCGAAAGCATTGTACGCCGCGCGGACCTCGGGGTCGTTCGGGTCGTTCTCCATCGCGATGTACGCCAGCGCGATCCGGCGCCCCGTCGCGGGATCGACCTTCACGCGAGGGCCCGCTGGCGGCAACTCGCGACCGACGCTGCGCATGTACGCGCGCGCCGCGGCGTCGGTGCGGCGGCGGTGCGGTCTCACGCGAACGTCCCTCACGGCTGCACCTGGAACTGATCCATGAGTTGCGCGTACTCCCGCTCCGTCTCGGCTGCCGTGCGGGCGCTCGGACCGAGCGTGGAGCGTTGTTGCATCGCCAGCACGAGTTCGGCCAGGACTTCCCGATCCCGGTCGTCGAGTCGGCTGTCGTCCATCGCCGCTTCGTAGATGTCATCCCACGGCTGGGCGTCTGCCTCGTTCAGCGCGATGAGTTTCAGCCACGTCAGGATCACGCCGAACTGGGCCTCCGACTCGGTGGCCCTGTAGACCAGCGCCCACTGCCGCGCCTCAGCGGTCGGGTAGATGCGCTGCATTGTCTTGTGGGCGATGATGTGCCGCTCCCGCTGGTGCGCCATCGCCTGTTCCGTCGTGATCGCCTGGGGCCTCTTCGTCCGGCGGTGCGGTCTAACGCGAACGTCTCTCATGCGCGGTCCTCGTAGCGGAATCCGGTGCGTGCCTCATACGACTCCGGTCCCTCGCCGTAGTGCCGCGGCGACCCCAGAGGCCTCGAACGCACGGCGACCGTCTCGCCGTAGCCGTCGAAGGTCTCCACGGAGCCGAGGACCTCCATGTTCGGGCGAAGCAGGCTGCGAGTGTCAACGAAGGCCTCCCCGCCGCGTCCGGGCGGCGAGCCGCGCAGCAAGTAGATCGGTCCGGGCTGGTGCGCAAAATTCTGGATAACGGAGTTCTTTGCGCTGGTCGTCGGGCCGACCTCAAGCGAGACCACGACGGCGTCGTACTTCCGCAGGCCCTCCATCGTCGCGGCGTCGCCGAGGAGTTGCTTGCCGAGCGGCGTGCCCGCCTTCCTCGCGACCCTCGCGCCCTTGCGCAGCGCGGGAAGATTGATGTCCGCGATGTCCACCGCGGACTCGGGGAACTCGCGCTTGAACAGGATCGCGGAGAGAGGCACGGGGCCGCTGCCGATGAAGAGCATCCGCCTCGGCGGGGACGGGAGCAGCGAGGCCTCGGCCTTGATCGTCCCGACGTAACTCTTGTAGTACGGGAAGTCCTGCAACCTCGCCTTGCCCGCGAGGAACTTGTTCGCGAACTTGTCCTCCAACTCGAAGTCCTTCCGCGCGGACTGGAACATCGGGTCTTCCGGCAGGATGATGTAGCCCGCGCTCGGCTTCACCCTCTCGAAGCGGCGCTGGCGGTAGTTCTGGACACGAACGTCGCGTGGCGACATCGGCTACTAGATGCGCTTCGCGTACTTAAAGGGATGCCTTGTACAATTCCTTGGACCTTTGAGCGAGCCGCTTCTCGATTGGAGAGAAGTACAGCCAGCCGTTCGCCCCGCCGATCATGACGATCAGGCCGACGGTGCTCACGATGTTCCAGATGCTGTCGGAGACGAAGGTCCCGAGGACGAGCATCAGGAATCCGACTGCGCTGAGAAGGAAGACCGGGACCCAGAGCCGCGTCCACATCGCGCGCCTGCCGATCTCGGCGGTGATCTCAGCGAGGGCCTTGGTGCTCGCGGCCTCCTGCAACTTCGAGCGGCGCGTCCACTCAGGGAAGCGCTTCCAGGCGAGGGCGATGAACGTTCCCAGAATCAACGCCAATGGGATCGTCCACTGCACGCCGTAGAATTTGCGCGCAAATGGCGTGATCGCGATGAAGAAGATCAGCATGACGACGAAGGTGGCTCGCATTCGATTCATAATGACCTTAAACCTTCGGAGGTATTTGAACCTTCGCCTGCTGCTCGTCGATCCACTTCTGCTTCCCCATCTTCGTCCGAGCGGTGAGCGGAACCAAGTGACAGTCCGAGCAGAGCACGACGATGTAGTCGGCGTCGCTGTCGCCCATCACTCCGGCCTCAGGTCATCGGGGCAGGCCCAGGTCGGCGCGGAGAATGTCGCCGAGCCGTCCTCGGAGACCCTGCCGATGTCGATGTACTCGTAGCCCATCCGCCGCATCAGTTCCCAGACGGCCTCCCACGGGACGGACTTCGCCACGAAGATCGCGAGATAGAGCACGCAGCGGAACGTGTGCGGGTGACGAGCCGGGAACGTCATGATGATCTCGTGGGGCGTGGCCGTGTCGAAGTCGATCATCAACTGATCTCCATCAGACTCTTGCCGAGTTTCGCATGTCGAGTGCCGTGCAGCAGGACGAACGCGCGTATCATCATGCCAAGCGACACCATGAAGCACGCCGTGAGGAACGAGATCGTGTAATTGAAGTGCGTGAAGAAGAGCGCGCCGATGGTGCCCTGGAACTGCGCGAGCACGTAGGGCAGCAGCGCGTAGATCGCGACGAGGCTGCCGACCGCGACGCCGACCGAGTACACCACGATGTTCTGAAGGAAGAAGATCGGCCACTGCGTGTCGGGCCCGATCCCGAGGATGTAGAGTTGGCCGTAGGTCTTCTTCATCTCCTCGCCATCCTTCTTCGCGTCGGAGTAGTTCAGAGACATCTCTCGGGCGATCAGCATCGTCGCGACCGTCCACGTCACGGCGTCGAACGCGAACTTCGCCTTGGACCATATCTGGATCGTCGCGTTGTCGATTGCGGCCTGCGACGCGTTCCAGTACCACTGGCCCGGCGGGACGCCGAACTCGATCCTCCCGTCGTCGGTGATCCGCACGGCGCCGTGCGCCTGCACCGCCTCGTTGGTCTGGTGGAAAGTGAGGTCGAACGAGACGTTCATCGCGGTAAGCGCGAAGATGAAGACGACGAATACCGCGGCGACCGCGCTCTGGCGTATGATCCGCAAGGCGCGGTGCTTCGCGAAGCGGACGAAGAGGTAGAGGATCAGGTAGCGCCGCGCGTTCACGCGATCACCGAGAGTTCAAGTTCGAGGGCCGCCAGGAACACGATGAAGTCGGCCCACGTCCGGAACGGGCCCTTGTCGTCCGGGACGCAGTCGGCTACCCACCTCGGCTTCCTAGAAGTGATCATGGAACTCGCGCACCACCAGGATGTTCCTGAAGAACTCCCAAGAGTAGATCGCGACGAGCGCGTCATACGCCGCGTTGTGCGCCTTGAATCCAACGTCGGTCGTCATCGAGGTGTTCTCGCGGATAGCCTTCTCGGCGTAGTTCTTGCCTGCGGCCTTCACTGCCTTGTACGAGCGCCCGGTGATCTTCGAGATCGTGAAGACCACGCCGTTGAGGTCCACTTGCCGCATGCTCAGCCTCCGTGAGAGTTCGGGCAACGTCTCCCTGAAATACGGCATGTCGAACGAGCCGACGCTGTAGCCCACGGGGATGGCCTTGCGGATGCCGTTCTCCTCCATCCACTTCACGGCGAGCGAGTCCACCTCGGCGGGGCGGGCCGCGCCGCGGATCACGTCCTCCGGGATTCCGTGTACCGCCATCGCCTCGTCCTCTTTGTCGAACGTGTTGTGGCCGATGGTCGCGAGGAACCAGTGGGGCTCGGGCTTGCGCCCGTAGAGCGTCTCGTCGATCTCGTTCACGTACAGGTCCGCGAGCCCGATCTGCACGAGCGCGTACCGCTGGAAGTTCGGCTTCGCGCCAGGCGGCTGCATTGTCGCGCCGGTCATCTCGCCGTCAAGACCCAGGAACACGTCGGTCATCCACGCAACTCTCCTGATGGTTCAAACTGAATGTCGCCGATCAGCGTGATCTTGGTATCGCCAATTCTATTGAACATCGCGACCTTCTTGCGCTCGTCCATCATCTCCTGGAGATACTGGGCGATGTCGCGCAGGCAGTCCCTGTTGAAGACAGTCTCGGGGCCGGGGACGAAGACGTACTGCCGCCAGCGACCGTACCACTGAATCAGGCCGAGCGAGTAGCCGTGCCGCTTCGAGACGACGTTGACCTTCCTCGTCTTGCCGGAGTGGTTCGGCACGTCCACGAACTCAAGGTACTCGCTCAATGTGTCCCCCACCCGAACGCAATCATGAAGTAGAGCAGCGCCGCTAGGCCGACGGTCCCGGCGATCATCAGGATCAACTGGATCAGGTCCTTGCGCGGCATCAGGTGTGCAGGACCCCTAGGGAGATCAGCGCGCCGAACACGGAGAGGATGAGCGTCGCGGCGAGGACCGCGCCGACGAGGAACGAGCGGTAGGAGATGTGGCGGACGTAAGCCTGCATCTCTGGGCTCAGCAGGCTCCACAGGTGGCCCTGCCTCTGGATGCGCTGCGCCTCCGACATCGCAGCGGCCTGCTCGACTGCCTGCACGTCCATGATCGGCTTAGCGATCTGCTTCTCAAAGGAGTCCGCGAGCGGGCCTCGCGGCGACTCGGGCTTCTTCCGCGCCTTCACCACGCCGCCATCCGACACCGTGCCGCGCAGCGCGATCAGGTAGTACTCGTTGAACTGAGGCGTGCCGCGCACGGCCTGGCACTCCTTGCAGACCAAGACCTCCTTCGTCCCGACGCGCGGCGGCTTATAGCGGTGCTCCTCGCGGACCTCGATGATCTTGCTCCAGCCACAGATGGAGCACATTTCCTTGCGGACCTCGACCATTCTACACCTCAGTTGTCCACGAACGACGGGGCCACGTGGGCCTCGGGGTCAAAGTTCGCAACCGCCTCGCTCTCGTCGTCGAAATACTCGTTGTGGTCCACATAGAGGTGGCTGTAGAAGCCCTCGCCGTCGCGCCTCCCATCGGCGCGCGCCTGGGCGATCTCCTCGGGCGTCGAAGCCTCGGTCACGATGACCTTGTGGACCGTGATCTCCTTGTAGCAGATGCGGCACTTGCGGACAAAGAACCTCTGGCCGCCCACCTCGCGGTCGATACCCTCCGCCGTGAACCACGCGACATAGTTGACGCTGCTAATCTGGATGCTGGGGATCATGGTAGGTGTGCCCTCGGCAACTGGAACAACATCTGGCTCGTCACGATCCCGCAGTTCTCACGCGCACATTTCAGAAGCGTCTGCTGGCGACCGAACGGCTGCCAGTCGTGGCTCGAAAGGTCCAGGGGATCGCACGCGGGCTTGCCGGTCACGCGATCTGCCTCCCGCGCAGCAAGTCGCGCCGCAGGATCAGGCCGCCATCACAGAGCGAGAGGCTCCGCGGGACGAGGACCTCGGGGTAGGTGTCGGAGACATAGCAGCCTGAAATACGCAGCCATCTCTTCGGTGTGCGCAAGAACCTGATCGCTCGGTCGCCGCTGAGCGTGATCCTGCTGGCCTTGCGCACGACGGCATCGAGCAGGTCATCGGCGCCCTTCCTCTCGACATCCCTCCTGAACTTCGCGACCTGGGTCGCACGGTACTCGCAGGGGTCCACCTTCTTCTCCATGGCGAACCACTCGTCGCTCCAGCAGATGTCGTGCATCCGCAGGATCGCGCCGCCTCGGATCAGCGACTCCGCGTCGAACGCGTAACTGTCGCCGCAGTGGTAGAAGCAGGAGAGCCGGTGCTCCACGCTGAGGAAGAGATACTTCGCGTCGCCGAGGATCACATCGATGGCGTGCATCACTCCCTCGGTCCCGGCGTGGCGGTACTTTCGGGCGACAAGCGTGCCGTCCTCCGGGATGCTGTGGATGATCGTATGCAGCGCGAGCGGGGACCTCATTGCTTCGCCACCCTGAGGATCGCCTTCCGCATCCGGAAGGTGTAGATCGAGAGCAGGATCACGGCGACCATCGTCGGGCCAAGGAGGATCGGGACGTACTGGGTCAGCACGAGACCAGCGACCACAATGGCATAGTTCAGGACCGTGAGCGCCACGACGTTGCGGCGGGTGGGCTTCACAGAGCCACGACCCGGACTCGCACCACGCGGACGCCGCCCCCC
>VBMQ01000104.1:7559-9287 GCA_005878375.1 Methanobacteriota archaeon
CGCCTCGGCCCGCGTAGAGGTGACGATGTGCCCGACGATGTACTGCTGGGGGTTCGGGTAGACGTAGGCCATGGCCCAGCGCTCGGCGGGCTGGAGGGAGGTCGCGTAGCCGGTGGGCGCGGTTAGCTTCATAGATTGGGGCTCCTATCGATGATCCCACCGGACGAGGTCATCGGAGGCTCCTTGATCAAGTAGACCTTCGTGCCATAGGGAAGTTTCAGTACCTCGGCGAGAGTGAGACGAGACCTCTGCGACCAAGACATGATCTCGGCGATGACCTCAGGCGAACCGGCGAGATAGATCGTCTGGACCTTCAGGGGACCGAACGCAGACCACACCGTCCCGTCGGCTTCAGCGATCATGCCTCGCCCCAACTGGATCGTCTGGAAGGAATCCACCTGGCGTCCTCGTCGCGCAGCGGCCTGAAGTCGCTGTCAGTCTCGACGAAGGCATTCCTCGCGAGCGTCGCGGTGAATGCGGACTTCCCCAGCATCCCCTCGATGTAGGTGGCCGGGAACGCCCTGTTGACGTGGCGCGTTGACCAGATCGCCGTGTACTCCACGGCGCGAGTCTTGACGAGGGTAATCCGGTAGTAGACGCGGTAGCGCGTGATCGCCGTGATCTCCAGGCGGTCGTCCGATCCCAGGTTCTTGAACTTCTGGCCGACGATGAACTTCATCATTCCGGTATCCCCTTGACGCCGAGCGCCTTTGCCACGTATTCCAGGTCGTCGGCGTTGTCGATCCTGATGCTAGAGACTCCGAACTTGTACCTGTGCGGAAGTTTCTTCAGAAAGATCGCGACCTTGAAGAGCGCATCGGCATCGCTCTCCGCACTGACCATGTAGACATGGTCAAGATAGCCGGTACTCTTCCCCGCATGGCCGTCGCGAACCGTCACCACCCACTTCATTTCCGTGCCTCCTTCCTGTCAAGTTCACGCAGTATCGCCGTGGCCAACTTGCGCAGGTTGCTTTCGCCGCTCAGCGTCGCGTAGCACCACTGCGGTTGCTCCGCGTTGCCGATCCAGAGGTATGCGAGTTTGCCGCCGCGCACAAGGCTGATCTCGGTCTTCTCGGTCGCTCGGAAGTGCTCGCGCGACTCGCCGGGCGTCATGATCCTTCTGATGACGTTGTCGCCCATCTACTTCCTCCCCTTCCTGCGCTTCTCGATCTCAGCGAGCATGTTGATCGCCCCCGTGGTCTCCTGCACGGAGAAGCCCTCGTACTCGTTCCCGGCGCGCTCGTAGAGCAGCGTCTCAATGGCATCGATGTCGCCCTTCGCGGCATCCTTGTAGAGCGGCGCCTGGGCCTCGTGCTCTCGGCGCTCCTCAACCACCCACGCATCCAACTTGACCTCCAACTTGTGAGACTTGCCGCAGGCGAAGGGGCACGGGCTCTCGTACTCCAGGGGCACGCGCTTCGGCTTCTTCATCACGACCTCGATCCCGGCCTCTGCGGAGGGGCAGTAGCCCGTGTACGTTGTGGACTCGGGCAGCGGGAGCGGCCCCTTCAACGAGTCATAGGCCATCCAGTCCACGTCGAGATGAGCGAAGAGCGCGCGAAGCGCATCGTGGTACTTCTCCTTGGTGCTCACGTCGAAGATGATCGGGTCCTGCTTGCGGTTCTCGTAGATCAGGACCTTCATAGGCCCACCGGCCCGCTGTCGAAAGCGTAGTCCGACATGTTGTGCTTGGAGTAGGCGTAGGTCCAGATCGTCACGCCGCCGC
>VBMQ01000105.1:0-2847 GCA_005878375.1 Methanobacteriota archaeon
CGGCGCGGAGATACTTCCTCACGTCCGCGGCGAGAATCTTCGTTCCGGTGACGCCGGAAGTCTCGAAGACTTCAGCGAGGCGCTCGACCTCGTTCTTGGTCAGCGCGCTGAGGTCTATCTCCTTCGACTCGTTGTCGTACCCTCCCTTGTAGTCCCTGGATCGCTCCACGTGGATTTCGTTGAGGTCCTCTTCGAGAGCCTGCGCGATCCGGTCCTTCATGATGATCTTCATCAGCGGACATCCTCCAAGTGCGCGGCCTTGAACTGGGCCGCGGTCTCTTTCGTCATCGCGAGCACGTCGAACCCGCACAGGCAGTGGACCACGTAGAGAGTTCCTCCGAAGAGAGCGCTCCTCGGCGTGATCGACACGCTGTGCTCCGTCGCCCTCATCGCGCGCATCATCGAACTTCCTCCCAATCCGCGAGCAGCGTTGCGCACGGGATCGCCGTGCGCGTCCCGTCGCCCAGCACACCGCGGGCCGCGGTGATGTTGTTCTGGCGCACCAACTGCATGACCGTGAAGCGGAGTTCGGGGACCTTCCGGTGGCGGAACACGTCGAGGGCCTTCATCTCGGCCCGCCTCCGCGGCGTCCCTGCTGCCGGACCCGATCTATACTTGTCTCTTCAAGCCACTGCTTCGCTTTGGCCTCGTACTCGGCCTTGCCGAGCGCCTCGTTCAAGATGGGGACCATCTTCTCGATCCGGACCTTGACCTCCTCGGAGCGGCCCTCCATGAACTCCTTGCGGGCCCACTTGATCAGGGACTCGACCTCGTTCAGCGCGTCCAGCGATGATCGGCTCATAGCGGGAACACCTCTGCGGGGAGATAGATCGTCTCGCCCGTCTCGGTGATCGTCCACGCGACGACCGAGGAGCCGGGGCCCGACACGATCACCGTGGCGATCACGTTCGCTTCTCTCGTGTACGGGTAGCGCTCGTCGTAGGACCACCACGGCTTCGCCTTGCTGCCGGGGATTCGGCGGAGCAGGAATGCGTCCTCCTCTTGGGCGTACTCCATCATCTCCTCAAGTTCGTCCACTGGGAGTTTCCTGGGCATCGCGGGGGCCTTCATTTCTCCACCCACTTCCCGTCGATCTTGCGCCACTCGCTCCTCTTTCCGTAGAGAACCGGATTCGTGTTGGCCATCTCGTCGTCGAACCACATGGAGTTGCGCGGCCCGGTCTCGCCGATCACCTTGACGGCCTCGCGGCGCCGCCTGCGGCCCTTGCCCTGGTTCGCAGCCTCGATCTTGCGGATGATGTTCATCGTGTTCGCGCGCACCGCTGCGGCTCGCATCTCGTCCAACGTGAGCCCGTCCTTAGTAGTCATCGTTGACCTCCGTTTCGTCCGCCCGCTGGAGCGACAGCGGGACGGTAACTATTCGGGTTGACCGGGAATCCACCGTGTTCGACATCCTCACGCCGACCTCGGTGAGCACCGGGATGGGGCGGCTCATTTCGTCCCCTCCGCGAGCCTGTACGGCGTGCCGTAGATGTTGAAGCCATCCCACGGCACTCCGGTGTGGCGCGGGTCGTCCGGGCCGTAGCATCCCGGCAGGTGGCCGCCGAACTTGTTGGAGCGCGAGTTCGGGCAGGGCTTCTCTCCGGGCACCACCAGAACCTTCACCTTGTCGCCGGGCTTGAAGTTCCGTAGGTACTGGAAGAGGATGCGGATGTCGCCGTTCGTCTGGACCTCGCCGTATGCGGTTTCGCTCGTCACAGTCGGTCCTCCTGCTTCCGGTCCGCCCTGATCTCGAAGTCGTACAGATCGGGCCACCGCTTCTCGGTCTCGTTGCGCTCCGTGCCCCACCGCGTCAGCGGCAGTAGGTACGGCCTCTCGATCCCGTCGAGGTACTGCAACTGCATCGTCTTGAACGCGAGCCGCAGCGCTCGTCGGTACTTCTTCATGTTGTACGCCGGTCTCATCGGGTTGCTCTCGGTCATCCGTCACTACCTCTGTTGATCCCATATTTTCTGATGGAGTCCAACGAGTCGAAGATTTCTTCGAGGAGGTGGACCTGTATCTCCGCGGTCTCCCGCTTCTCGATCTCCGCACGGCAGTACTCGTTCGGGCATTCCCACTTCTCGGGGGCCGTGGAAACGGACTCGGGACTCATGGAACGAGCACCACCTTGACTTCGAGTTCGATCCTCGCGGCCCCGAGGGCCTCGGGCATGTTCTGGAGCGCGATCAGCACGGCGACAACGTCCTCAAGGCTGCCGCTGATCTGCATCGGCGAGGATGATGCGACGGCTTGCTTCTTCCCCAGGGTCTCCATCTTCGCGAACGCGGCCCCTAGTATGACGGCCAGGTCGCCCTCGGTGAGCATTTCCTTCTTGCCGCCGCTATGCTCCCTCTCCATCATGTCGTTGATGCAGGCACGGAGACCCGCGCAAAGTTCGTCATAGTTCTTCGCGTACTGCACCTGGCTGATCGGGCTCACCGACTTCAGGAGTTCCTTACGATCTACCATCACTTCGCCTCCTGTACGAACGCGTTCAACTCGCGCAGCACCCTCAGCCCCTCGGGCTCGGGCTTCGGCTCGCGCGGGAACAGCAACGTGACGTTGTTGTCGCGCGCGAAGGCGAGCGCGGTCACCGGCTGCTTGTTGTTCAGCATCTGGATGAAGCCGCGAACGAAGGACATCTGGCGCTCGCGCTCGTCGCGGCTCCACACCTGCGTCTTCGCCGACTTCGTGATCCCGCTCGCCATCAGAGTGCCTCCACGGCGCGGTCGAAAATCTCCGCCTCGATCACGCGCTGGAATTGCTCCAGCGTCGGGTGCACGTTGATCCCGAAGTACGGGACCAGCCTCAACCATTCCCGCACGGAGCGCTTGTGCATCTTGAG
>VBMQ01000105.1:2879-11467 GCA_005878375.1 Methanobacteriota archaeon
TGACCCACGTCGCCTTGATCATGGACCAGTCGATCTTCGCCTGCTCGATCCCCGCGCCGATGGCCTCTTCGACCAGGCGCTCCGTGAGATACTGGTTCGTGTCCACGGTGACGATGAACGTTTGCCGCACCGATCCGCTCATTGGTCCTCGCCTCGCAGGAACTTGCGGACCTCGGGGTCCGCGTAGGACAGGCCGATCCACTTCAGGTAGCCCGCGCCATAGTTCGGCCAGTGGCAGTGCGTCGTCAGCGACTGTTGCCCGACCGTGATCGTTCCGCGTTGGAAGCCCGCGTCGAAGTCCACGTTGAAGTCGCCGCTGGAGTACCGGTGGATTCGCATGACCGGCTCCTCGGTGAAGTACTTCGAGAGGGTGGGCTCGACACTGATGGTCTCCTTGCCGTCGTGGAACTCGTGCTGCACGATCTGAGCGGGTTCCTCGCGGTAGGCGTTGATCGTGCTTCCGTCGATCACGATCCGGACCGGCGCGCCGCCGTTCGTCTTGCGGTGCAGCGTGATCATTGCTTCGCCTCCCGCAAGTCGGCCACCAGGCCCTCAAGAATCGCGAGCAGGTAGAGCCCGCTGATCTCGACGTTCACTAGCGGCGCGAGTTCAGGGAACTTCTTGCTGTAGTCCTTGCCCGAGAACTGGAACGGGTGGTTCAGCGTCAGGTCGCTGATCTTCTCCGCGAGGGCCTTCTTCTGATCGTGGCTTAGGCTCGGCCCGATTTTGCCGTCATAGTGCATACGGTACATCAGGACCGCCATGTTCTCGCCGAACATCAGAACTCGACCCCCAAGCCACGCAACTCTTCGACGCAGGACTGGACGGTCTCCTGGAGCGCCGTGATCTGGCGCTGTAGGCAGGTGAGGTCGCCGACCGCGTGGGTCAGTGAGTTCTCCTCCCAGACGGTCTCGTGCTTCAGGCAGAGCGGACACTCCCACGTGGTGGTCATGTCGCTGTTGCGTCGGCTGACCTGCATCCCGGTCACGCGAACCACCTTTTCGTCATCTGGTAGGCGCGGAGGGCGTCCTCGTACTCCAGGGACTTGAGCAACTCGATGATCGCATCGTCAGCCGCGTGGTGATCGACCTCAACGTCACCGGTGCGAGCGTTCATGGTGATCCTGCGGACCGCGTGCTCCTCGCGGCGGTCGGGGTAGACCATGCGGATGTGCCGCAGCGCACGCCGGAGCCGGAACTCGCCCGCGCTCTCGAACGAGGAACCGTTGAAGTGCTCCAGGTAGGACGCGGCCTCTTTCAACTCCTGGATCGCCGCGTCGATGACCTTCTTGCGCGCCGCGCCAGTCAGGAGCTTCATTGCTGTCCCTCCAGGATCGTGCCGCTCCCGCCGCAGCACGTGCAGGTCCTCCGCACGAGTTCGTCCCACACCGGGAAGAGCCCGAGCACGTTCACCTCGCGGTACTCCTCGGTGTACCCGCGACCGCCGCACTGAAAGCACTTCATTCCCCGTCCTCCATGTGGCCGAGGTCGCGCTGGATCGCGCGCCCGCCCTCGCGCCGCAGCCCGATGCTGTTCGTCGCGTAGGGCTCCCTCTTCTCGATGTCCGAGGCGAGGATGTCGCCGATGTCGAACACCAGGTCGCCGAAGTCGTAGAGGTCGAGGTCGATCTGGTTGCGGTTGAGCAGGTCCTGGATTCTCTCCTTCACGGAGCGGTCGTCTGTCATTGCACTTGCACCTCACTTGTCACCGAGACTACTTGAACCTTCGTCCCCGCGAGGTCGCGGACGGTCCGCGGCAGGTCGTAGCGCTCGACGAGCCGCGTGGCCTCCTTTGCCACGAAGCGGTCGCATCTCCGGCACTTCAGCGCCGGGATCGAGCCGCCGACGTACTCGGGGACCATCTGCCCGCCGTCCAGATCGTGAACGCGGATGCGCACGGCAATCATCGTGGGTCCTCCATCTCATCCCCGTCCCGGCACTCGCCTGGCGCATCCTCTGCCTTCAACATGACTTCAGAGTTGCTTCGCACGCGGTTGTCGCACGGGTTGCACCGCAGGGACCCCTCGAACCAGAAGAGGGGTCGTCCCTGGGCTTTGCAGTCGTGACAGGCATGGCCCATCGCGACGGCGTACTCGTCGAAACTCATCATGCTGGCACCGCCATCTTGCGCCGGGCGATCTCGTTATCGATCTGCGCGAGCATGTAGGCCAGGTCGTTCATCGTCTCCCGCTGGGTCGAGTCGTTGGCCCCGAGGATGTCGAACAGGCTCTTGACGTTGGCCCGCTTCTTGAGGAGTTGCAGGTCGTTCATTTCAGTCCTCCACCGACCCTGATGAACTTGCGGACGCGCTGAGCGTAGGATTCTCCGTTCTCCAGCGACTGGTAGAACTGACTGGCGAACTTGGCGAACTCTGCGTTCGGTTTCTCGTCGTGCGGGATGATTCTCACAGCAACGCCTCCAGGCGCAGGTCCTTCTCAAGCATCTCCAGGGTCTGGACCGCGAGGCTCTCCTTCTCCGAGTCCGTCAGGCGCTCGTCGTCCATGGCCGCATCCCAGATTTCTGCGAAGGACTGGCTCGCGATGGCCACGGGGATCGCCCGCAGATGCGCGATGAAGGGGTCCTGCTCGTTGATCCCGATGTTCTTCATCACGCCGATGAACTCTTTCGGGAAGAGTGAGCGGGCCCGCTGGATCGCGCCGTCGGAGTAGTTGCGCGGCGGGCGGACCGCGGCGGGATGCTTCACGATCTTGATCCCGCGGAGCGCGCGCGTCGTGACCGGCACGAACGACCTCACGCCCTGGAGGTAGGTCTTGCCGACGAACACGAACGGCTTCGCCATCAGGCGGAGCGTGCCCTTGATCTCGTAGAGCCGGTCCATCTTCAGGCCCCCATCGAACGGATGACCTGCGCCCGCTTGCGGTGGTACGCGCCCATGTGGGTCTTGCAGAGCGTGGCGGTGTTCGTGTACACGCGCTCGCAGTCCTCCACGGCGCAGCGCCGGGAGACTCCGTTGTCGCTGTCCTGCGCGCGGTCGTCCACGCGCTCGCGGAACTCTGCCTCGGTGATCTTCAGCCATTTCCACACTGGGTACATGCGGCCCGCGTCGTCAGCGTTCATTCCCGCACCTCGATCTCGCGGACCGCCTTGGTCGTCAGGTAGCCGTAGAAGCCGGGCGTGACCGGGACCACCGCGAACGCGCGGACAGCCGTCCAGCGCCACTGTAGGCCCTCGCCGTAGGACTTCGCGGCCTGGTAGGAGTCGAACTCCACGCCGTTCGTGCTCCACACGGACTCGCCCGTGTCAACGTAGACCTTGAGGGGCATCACAGCGACCCCGCGAGTTTGGTGAAGACTTCCTTGGCTTCCGTTCGGGCGCCGCGTTCGAGGTCCGCGATCTGCTCGCGGACGCGCTCCATGCGGGTGAGAAGGAGTTCGGCGAGGTACAGGCGCTCCTCGGTGTCGAGAACGATGACGTTCCTCTCCCACCGCTCGGTGATCGAGCCGTACTGGCGGAAGACTGGCTTGGTGACCGTGTTGAACTTCTGGAAGTATCCGACTTCGACGGTCACGGTCTTTGGGCCGAAACTCACCACTCGCCCGATCTCGGGCTTGTATGCGTTGGTTCTGAGTACGATGTCGCCGGGTTGCATGTCTTCTGCGCTCCTATCTATGCGTGGTCCGTTATAGGTATTGAGAATCAGGCTGCCTTCTTCGAGGCCATCTCACGGCGCGCCTTGATCCCTTCCTCAAGGGTCCGGGCCGCCTCGCGGAACAGCGCGATCTCGGACTCGTTCGGCACGACCAGGAGGTGCTCGCCCTTCACGTAGCGGACACAGGCTACGTGCATCGCGTACCAGCCGATCCGTCGCGCGAGGACCCAGAGTTCGGCGTAGGCCGCGTCCAGGTCCGTGATCATCGGCGACCCTGCTCGGAGGATTCTGTCGCCCTCGCCTTCCATCTTCAGGCCTCCCTCTGGATCATCTCGTCCGCGACTTCGGCTGCCTTCAGGATCGCCGCGGCCATCTGGCGGGCCCGGTCCGGGGACACTGCGCCGTAGGACGCCCAGCCAACCTCGATCTCCGCCTTCCCTGAGCGGGTGAAGAGGATGTGACGGTAGATGCTGGCCTTGAAGTCGCCGCACTCGACTTCGGAGTAGTACTCGCCGCGCTGAGTGACCGTGACTTCCTCGCCCATCACTGATCACCTACGACCCGCTTCAGCGCGCGGATGATCGCGCGGATTTCGGTCTCCGTTAGCAGGATGCCGCCCTGGTTCTGCCGAACCGCGGGCATGTCTACGCGCGCCGCGTATCCGGGGTTGTGGCTCGTCACCAGGAGGGGCTGCTCCCCGTCGCAGGTGCGCTCGGTGTCGTTGTAGTTCACGATCTGCTCGGTGTCCGTCGTCATGTGTGCGCCTATCTATACGTGCTTCGTTATAGGTATTGAGAACACTACGAGAAGATGATCCGCTCGTCGGTCGGGCCCTTCTTGGCCAGGAAGCCCAGCACGGCGGCGGGCCCGAAGGAGACCACGTCCACCTGGTTCCGGGGCTCACTAGTGATGTCGATCTCGGGCAGCATGGCGGTCAGCGCCTGTTCCAGTTCGGCCCGCTCCGCCCAGGAGTCCAGGTCTGTCTGGAGGGCCGCGTCGGCTAAGTCGGTCTGGAGGGCCGCATCGGCTCGCTCGCGCAAGAGGTTGCCGTTCGCGAGGTCTACGAGTTCAGTGAATTCGGTGGCCATGTCGTCCCTGCCTATACGTGGTTCGTTATAGGTATTGAGATCACTGGGCCTTCTTCTTGCCCGGTAGGCTGACGACCTTCTCCAAGTCCCACTCGGCCTCCTTGAGCCCCGCGATGTCACGGACCAGCCTGCCGCCGCGGACCGCCTCAACGAGCATCCGCTTCCCTTCCTCCAGGGTCTTGGCCTCGCCAATGTCCTTCCAGCCCCAGTTCAGGGACTCCAGGTTGCCGCCCACGCGGAAGGTGTTCTTCTCGTTCCTCCATGAGAAACGGTTCTCGACCTGTCCAAGCGCGGTCTCCATGTTCGACTTGCCGAACTTCGAGCGCCAGACGAGCCGGATGCCGTCGCGGACCTCGCGCCAGAATACCTTGTCTGCCATGGTTGTGCCTATCTATACGTGCTTCATTATAGGTATTGAGAACTGATCCGCAGCGGATCAGAGATTGTCGATCTCGCCGAGCCGGTGGTCGGGCAACGGCTCCTCGTCCGGCGGGACCGGAAGGTCGCGGACCACGGTCGCGACGTACTTGTTGCTGCCGAGGTCCATGCGCAGGAGCGCGCCACGGAACATCTTGAACGCCTCGGAATGGTAGCGCACGTCAACCGAGAAAAGCGTCTTCCACTCAGTGTTCAGGTCGTAGGAGTGCGCAGGTTCGGCGAGCCACACCGAGATGTGCCCGACGATGCCGAAACGATTCTCGGATCGCATCGTGAAGAGCGCGAAGACGCGCCGACCGTGCTCGTCGTTCCCCATCTCCAGGCGCACGTTGTTGGACTGCGGGATCGACTTCCACACGTAGGGGTAGACGGCGAGCGGGTGCCCGTGGCCGTCGGGATCGACGGTGTCGGGAACGCCTATCCTGATCAGGCGCTTCTCGATGGGCGTGTCAACGGAGTAGACCTCCGCAAGTTTGAAGGCCTGCTCCATCTGGGCCTTGTTGATGTTGAACTCAAGTTTGCACTCGGGATGGTTTTGCGTGCACTCCATCAATCGATCTAGTCACAGGGAGTACTTGAACCTTACGAGATGCCTTTCAGAGCAGCGAGAGCACGTCGCACAGGAACTTCGCGCCAGCGCGACCGAACCCGTTGCCGAAGCCGAGGTGCTTGCCGAGCCCTGGGAACTTGCAGTAGGGATCGCGGGGCGGCGGGGGCGGTGGCGGCGTGCAGTAGCCCGTGCTCATCGTGTGGATGCACGGATCGATGTACGGCGGGTCGGTGAAACCGATTGGCGTCGGCACCGAAGCGGTTGCGACCGGCGGCGGGAACACTAGCATCATGACGATGACCGTCGCGAGCCCGATGTTCACGAGCCCGAGCGACTGGGCGACCCGTTTGTGGTTCACTCCTTGTCCAACCCCAAAGTCTTCTCGGCTGCGAGATCGACGACGAACTGCTGCACTAGCCTGTGCATCATGATGAAACTGGAGATGACGAAGACTACTACGCCGAAGAACATATATGCCATCACCATCACGGGGAACAGGTAGGGAGAGATCACCAGGAATGAGATGTAATCTCCTTGCCACAAGGTCATCATCTTCGCAGGGTCCAGCGCGAACAGAAGCGCCGACGCGATGAATCCGAGTATCGCAGACGACACGAGCCGCACAGATGTTGCGTATAGCGCGATCCTGTAGACTCTGATCAGTCGCTCATTTTGCTTTCCCGACTCGTCTTCATCCATGCAGATGACAACACGTCGAGAGTACTTGAATCTTACGTGCCGCTGCGGTGGCGCCGGAACCGGTCGCGCCGCCGGTCCTTCTCGGTCGGGCCGTCGCGCTTCATGAACGCGGGGACGCACGAGTCGAACTCCGCGCAGGCCTCACACTCCCTGACGCACGAGCCGACGGGGCAGACGCACTCCAGGTCCGGATCGGGGTCTTTGCTCATGCGAATGTCCCTGAGTACGTGAGCGCGAACGCTTCCTGGTCGTAGAGAGTCCGGTCTGGCGTCGCCGTGATCGCGGTGCCGTTCACGAGCATCTGCGACGGCGATCCGAACGGCTTGCCCCAGACCTTGAAGAAGTCGCCGATGGTGTAGAGCCGGTTCACGTCGGTCTCCACGTGGATCGTGCCGCTCGCGTCGTGTGTGTGCAGCGGCTCCATGCACGTCGCGCTGATCCCGGTGTTCGCTGGGACTGTGACCGGGCCGTTCGCGTCCCGGATCGTCAGCGTTGGGTGCCAGTGGTAGACCTGAGCGCCAGTCGTACAGGGGAACGGATACGAGCCCTGGCCGACGTGCTGCACGGAGAGCACCACGGCGAGGGCTACGATCACCGTCACCGTCAGCAGGATAATCCCGGCTATCTTCTTCGAGCCGTGCGTCATCGGCTGCCGCTGTCGGCGCGGCTTCGCCGCGGACTCGGGGATCGCGAGCTTGGGGTGCACGCTCGCGTAGTGCCTCCTCAGGTTCTCGTCCTTCACGCTGACGCCGCAGGCTGCGCACTTCATGCTCTTCCCAGCTTCCTGATCTCGTCCTTCACCGTCTCCAGCGCGCGGGCCGCGTCGGCCCACAACTCCAGCGACGGCATGAGTTCGCTCGGCGAGCGGACCAACTCCACGAGATCGTAGTTAGTGGTATCGAAAGGCGATGGCATGATGTAGGGTGGATCGACCATCATCGGGATTCCCTCCAGGATGCTGACGACCATCGCCGAGAACACCACGCTGCGCGAGACGCCCATGTTGCACACGACGAGGACCTTGCCGCCGCGCGTCACCTCACCCGCGGCCATGAGCAGGGCGTCGAGCACCAACTGCCAGTTGTTCCTCCCGCGCTCGGGGTCGTCCTCCGCGGCCACGTCGTACATCCGCAGGTACATCGTCGGAACGTCGCGCGGCACCCAGGGCGAGTTGCCGACGTTCATCGCCAGCGTGAAGCCGTACTTCTCGCGGAGTTCTGGCACGCCGAGGAGGTTTAGGTCCGCCAGGTTCCCCTGCCAAAGTCCGGGGATGATCTGCCTCATTTCTTTCCCCTCGTCCAAGCCTCGACCTCGGCCTCGCGCTCCTCCTGGGAGCGCATGATCCGCGGGACCCAGTTCTGGTCCACCAGGACCTTGCGCCCGTCATCGGTGATCTCGAAGGTCTCGTAGTCCTTGCCGTCGTCGTAGCCGATCTTGATCAGGCAGTGCTGTAGCAGCCGCATGCAGTCGGCGCCGTTCACTTGCTCGTCGCCGATCCACCACTGCCGCCCGCTTCGCGTGAGTTCCTCCTCGGGATCATCACGCATCGCGACCAGGATACGCTCCATCGAGGGCGAGAGGAGCGCGTGCCGTTGCGTTCTCATCTCAGCGCCACCGCGATCCCGGCGAGCGCCATCGTGGCCACGAGGAGGACGATCCCCGCGTAGTCGGACAGGCCGATGGTCCACTCGCTGCCGAGGACGTACAGTTTCCGCAGCGGGCTCTCCGGGTCGATCCTCTCGAACAGGTCGCTGGGCCTCACACTGCCATCTCCCTGAGCCTCGCCCGCCCGCAGACATCGAGGGTCTGGTGCTCGTTGTTCTCGCACCAGCGGATCGTCCAGCCGTTCATCAGCATCTGCGTGGCGTGAGCCGGGGACATGTCACGGTACGCGACCCACTCGTAGCGCTTGAAGAGGATGCCGTGCTTGAAGAGTACCTCGAAACTCACTTGCTCGCCTCCTTCGGCGGGTCCTCAAGGATCGACTTGCACGTGCAGCCGTGCGCCTTCAGGTGCGTGTAGAGCGCGAGGTTCATCGTCTCCAGTTGGGCAAGCGCCATGATGATCTCGGGCGGGGTCTCGGCCATGTCAGTGCCTGTTCAGTATCGCGTCGGCGCGGACTCCGGCGATCTCGCCTTCGAGGCGCTCGATGAAGGCCTGGAGTTCATCCACCTTGCAGGCGAGGCAGCCAAGGGCTACGTGCTC
>VBMQ01000106.1 GCA_005878375.1 Methanobacteriota archaeon
CACCCGTTCTTGTCGATCGCGAGGTCGTACCGCTCCGGGAAGTGGCGGAGGACGCCCGCCATCGTGCGGCCGAGCGTGTCGACCTCCTGGTCGTTGAGGAGGAACTTCGCCTCGCTTCCGCACATCGGGCAGAACTCATCGCGGAAGTATCCGTGGGAATGGCATTCCTTGAGCATCGTTCCGCGCCGAGAACCCAGCGGCGGGTTAAACCTTTTCGGGTGGGGCTCCCGGCAACGCCGCCAAATCCGCCTCGCGCACGGGCTCGAGGCCTCGGTCGCGGAAGAACGACTCCAGCTCGCGGAGCGTGGGCTTCCGGATCGCCTTCCGATGGAAGTACACGAACTTCGCATCGGGCGTCCGATCGATCGCACGCTCGATGGCGGCATAGTTCGCGGGCTCGAGCGCGTACGAGGGCATGAGGTGGCCGAACGAGACGCGGCGCGCGAGCGCGACGTCCGTGATGCGCGGGACGTAATGACCGCCGCCAACGCCGAGGGCGACGGGGTCCCCCGGGTCCGACGCCGCCAGGACCGCGGCCGCCAAGATGCGCGCCGCGCGCGCGTCCGCGTACGCCTCCGCACTCGTCCCAACTTCGATGTAGAACGTCGGCGTCTCGAGGAACGGCCCGTGGTGGGTCGCTTCGAACGTTACGGGGTACGCACTCTCCCGCGCCCCCGCCGCGACTCGTCGAAGCGCGTCCGTCATGAGCCCGGGGGCCGATGCAACGACGTCGCCCGACCTCCCGCCAAACTCGGCGGCGCCCCAGTTCCCGATGGGGTGGACGGTGAGGCTGTCTTGCCCGCTCGCAGCGCGGTGCTTCGAAACGTACGCGACCGCATCGGGCGTCACCGCCGCGATCGATCTCGTCGACGAACAGGTGGTGTTCTCGCAGGGTGACGAGAACCCGATCCTCCCGCCGCCAAACGGGACTTCCGTCGAACGCGCCCGCCTCCGTCCACCCGCCGACTTCGAGGAGACGGTCGCGGATGTTCACGCTCGCCTCGTCCGCGGACGACGCGACCACGAGGAGCACGCGCCCGCGTACCGGTCGCGCGGCTTAACGCTTGCTTCGGCGCATGATTCCCAGGGGCGCGCGAAAACGCGTGTGTTATCCGGCGCGATAACCGCACCATTTGTCTCATATATCAACGAACAAGAGCGGGAACTGCCGGACCAGTTCGACGGCCCGGTGCAAGAGGTTGTCCGCCATGCCCCGTGCCCACTCGAAAGCGCGCGCGCAGAGCCTCGTCACCGTCCTCGCTATCCTCGGCGTTGGGTTCGGCGCCCTCTTGGCGGTCTCGCCCCACGCGGCGGCGATCACGTATGTGAGCCGTGCGATCACGGTCGACACGACGTGGGGGATCGCGGACACGACCTACGTCGTCACCTCATGGGTCACCGTGCGGCCTGGCGTCACCCTGACGATCCTCCCGGGCGTCACCGTCCGCGTCGACCCCGTTCGAACCCTCTTCGTCGATGGACGCCTCGTCGCGGACGGCACCGCGGGGAGCTCGATCACGTGGATCCAAAACAACTCTGCCGCAATCTTCCCGCCGATCGGCGTCCAGTTCAACGCGTCGGGCGCGGGGTCCGTCTCCTACAACACGTTCGACCGCTTCGACCGACCCCTGTCCGCGATCGACAGCGACCCGCCCTTCGTCCACAACACGATCACGACCGCGAGCGTCGGCATCGGGCTGATGCGGTCCGCCTCGAACGCGACGGACAACACGATCACCAAGGCGATCCTCGGCGTCGCGCTCTCCGAGTCCACGGGCCAGATCCTGCGGAACACGATCGACAGCGTCGCGACGGGCATCCAGGTGGCCACGTCCGGCCGGCCGTTCATCATGGGGAACCGGATCACGAACGTCACCTCCGGGCTCGCGGCCGGCGTGTACGTCACGAGCGGCGCCTCCGCGGACGTCTGGATCAACACGATCCGCGGCGTGCAGGGAGCCCGCGGGACGAACGCGGTCACGGCGGGTTCACCGGGCAGCAACGGCGGCCTCGCCTTCGGCGTCATCGTCGACACCGGCGCGGACGCGGACATCATCGGGAACACGATCGACCAAATCGGCGGCGGTCGCGGGGGCGACGGCGCCGCGAACCCGAGCGGAACTGGCGGACGGGGAGGCGATGGCGGCGGGGGCGCGGGCGTCATCATCGGCGGCACACCGACCGTGTGGGTCCAGAACAACTTCATCACGAACATCGCGGGCGGACGGGGCGGCGCGGGTGGCGGGGGCGCGTCTACGGCGACGGGCGGGGACGGCGGGAACGCGGGTGGGGCCGCGGCCATCCAGACGCTCGCAAATTCCATGTCCACGTTCTGGGGCACGAACACGATCAACGGCGTCACGGGCGGCATCGGCGGCTACGGCGGCGACGGCACGGGGCCGGACGGACGCGGCGGGAGTGGCGGGGAGGCAGACGGGATCTTCGGCTGGAACGCGGTCGACGTGTACGCACTCCGGAACTCGATCACCGGCATCCGTGGCGGGCTCGGAGGCAACAGCACCGCGAACGGCGCGGGGACGAACCACGGCGGGAATGGCGGCGCGGCGACCGGCATCGGCGCGACGCCTGCAGGTGGCAGCCCGACGTTCGACGGCAACACGATCATGACGCTCACGGGAGGGACGGGGGGACGCGGGAACAACGGAGGGAGCGGCGGGAACGCGACGGGCCTCTACAACGTCGGCGGGGCGGACGGACGGTTCAACGCGACGGCGCTCACGACGAACTGGATCCAGGACGTCACGGGCGGCGCCGGCGCGATCGGCGCGCGCTTTGGCGGCAATGGAGGCAGCGCGTTGGGGTTGGCGGTGGCGCTCGTCACACCGTACACGGATTCGAACACCATCCTCACGACCCGGGGCGGGAACGGCGGGGACGCCCTCGACTTCTCAGACGGAGGTCGCGGCGGGGACGCCTACGGCCTCTTCGAGTACCTCGTCGCCGATTCGTGGTCGATCTGGGACAACGTCGACACGGTCCTCCGGGGCGCGGTCGGCGGGGGCCCTCCCGCGCAGGTCTCGCAAGGCGTTGGCGTGAGCCTCACCGGCAACGCGACGTTCACGACGCGGATGACGATGGAGAACGGCACGCTCTCCTCGATCGGCGACCTCGAGATCGCCGTCGGGGACGACGTGGATGGGACGACGATCAACACCCCGTTCAGCGAGGCGATGCTTTCGATCGCGCCGACGTCCGTCCTCACGGTCAAGAACTATCTCGACGTCGACGTCCACTGGCCTGACGGGACGACGGATGTCGCGGGCGCCTCAATCCAGGTGACGGACAACGCGGTGACCGCGTACAACTTCGTCACGCCGACGGGATGGACGTTCCCGTTCGTCGTCACGGACCGCGTGTACCAGGGTTCCATCGCCGCGCGGGACAACAAGACGGACGTCAAGGTCACGTACCTCTCCTCCTCCTTCGCGAACAACCCGCGGACGGTCGACATGCTCTCGAGCAATTCGCAGACGTTCGTGATGGTCGACCAGGACGACCCGATCGCGACCGCGGGCCCCATGCCGACGTACGAGAACACCGCGTCGTTCAGCGTCCCCTTCGTCGCGAATGACGGGAACGGGACGGGCGTGTCCTCCGTCACCCTGTGGTACCGGATGGGCGGCGGGTGGAACACCTACGCGACGCAGACGTTCAACACCCCGCCAAGGTCCGTCAACGGCACGTTCCCCTTCGTCGCGACGAGCGGCGACGGGCTCTATGAGTTCGCGACGACCGCGGCGGACCCCGCGGGGAACGGCGAGCCGAACCCGAGCGGAAACGAGACGTGGACGGTCGTGGACACCATCCGACCGGGCTCCCACGTGAACCCGCAGCCGACGTGGCGGAACACCGCGTCGTTCCTTGTCAGCTGGGCGCCCGATGGCGGCGTCACGGACATCGCGTCGTACCGGATTCAATACAACCACGCCGGGAGCGGGTGGACGGACTGGCTCGTCGTCACCGCCGGCGTCACGTCGTGGACGTTCACCGCGAACCCCACGTGGGGCGTGTACGAGTTCCGCTCGATCGCCACGGACACGGCGGGCAACGTCGAGCTCCCGTCCGCGACGAACGACACGTGGACGATCGTGGACACCGAGCCGCCCGGATCCGCCGTGCTCCCCTTGCCGAGGTACGAGACGCAGCTCACGTTCCCGGTTTCCTGGGACCGCGTCGGCGACGCGTACGACATCGCGACGTTCCGGATCGAGGTCAACGACAACGGCGCGGGCTGGGCGACGTGGATCGCCTCCACCGCCAATCGCACGGCCCCGTTCACGGGCCTCGACGGCCACACGTACCAGTTCCGCTCGATCGCCACGGACTGGGCCGGCAACGTCGGCCCCGCCAAGACGGGCAACGACACGTGGACGACCGTGGACGTGACCGCCCCCGACTCAGCGGTAGCGTTGCTCCCGATGTACGAGACCGCCACGACGTGGACCCTCACCTGGGGACCCTTGGCGGGGACGACGGACATCGTCACGTACACCGTGCAGTACAGCGACAACGGCGGTGCATGGACGGGCGTCCCGGGCGCGATTGCGACGGCCGCCACAACGGGCTCGTTCGGACTCGGCGTGGACGGGCATCGGTTCGCGTTCCGCT
>VBMQ01000108.1:0-6732 GCA_005878375.1 Methanobacteriota archaeon
CGAACCGGCTGCCAATCTTCGGGTCCGAGTAGAAGCTGCTCCCGGGCACCACGGCCACGCCGACGTCCTCGACGAGGCGGCGCGCGAACTCCGCGTCGTCGTTCGCGAAGGCCGTCAGGTCGACCATCACGTAGTACGCCCCGTGGGGCCGCGCGATCGAGAAGCCGACGTGCTCGAGCGCGTCGCAGAAGAAGTCCCGCTTCCCCTTGTACATCGCCGCCAAATCCGCATAGTACGAGTCCGGGAGGGAGAGGGCCGTCACCCCCGCGATCTGGAGCGGGTGGGGCGCGCCGACCGTGAGGAAGTCGTGCACCCGCTTGAGGGCGTCCGCGAGCGGTTTGGCGGCGATCGCCCACCCGACCCGCCAACCCGTGACCGAATACGTCTTCGACATCCCGTTGATCGTGATCGTCCGGTCCGCCATCCCGTCGAGTGTGGCGATGCTGACGTGCTCGCCCTCGTACACGATGTGCTCGTAGATCTCGTCCGTGACCGCGACGGCATCATGATCGACGCAAAGATCCGCGACGAGCTTCAGCTCCGACCGTGTGAACACCTTCCCCGTCGGGTTGTTCGTCGTGTTCAGGATGACCGCCTTCGTCTTCGCGGTGAACGCGCGCTTGAGGGCCTCCTCGTCCAACCGCCAATCCGGAAAGGGGAGGCGGACGTACCGCGCTTTCGCGCCGCTGACGATCGCGTCCGGGCCGTAGTTCTCGTAGAACGGCTCGAAGACGACGACCTCATCGCCGGGGTCCACGAGGGACAGCATCGCCGCCATCATGCCCTCGGTCGAACCGCAGGTGACGACGACGTTCCGTTCCGCGTCGCACGGGATGCCGTTGAACCGCCGCGCTTTGGCGGCGATCGCCTCGCGAAACGGTTTCGCGCCCCAGGTGATCGAGTACTGGTGGTACGGGCCGTCGAGCGCGCGTTTGGCGGCATCGACGACCTCCTTTGGCGGATCGAAGTCCGGGAACCCTTGGGCGAGGTTGACCGCGCCGAACTTGGCGGCGACGCGCGTCATCTCGCGGATCACGGATTCGGGGAACGTTTGAACGCGGCGGGACACCCGCGCGTCCGCGATCCCGAGCTTCTGGGCGAAGCCTGCCTTCCGAATCCCGGTCATGGGGTCTGTGCCGGGGCTAAGGCCAAGGCCGCCAAATAGCTGACGCCGCCAGCGCTCTCGCCCGCCCAACACCACGCTCAGCTCTATCATCCGCGATCGTAGACGCGCGACCGGTGATCGACGCGGGCCACGATGATCATCTTCGTCCCGTGGGATAGAGCAGCGAGGAGGCGGTAGTCGCCGATTCGGAGCTTGTATTCGTCCGACCCGACGACTCGGGAGAAGAACCGCTCCGGGTTCGCCGCGGCGCGTTCGAGCCTTGCGACGATTCTTCTCGCGACCTGCCGGTCGAGTTTGTCGAAGTCGCGTAGGGCCCGGTCTGTCAACTCCACCGACCAGACCATCAAAGCCCCAGCCGCTTCTTGGCCTCGCGGAGCGGGGTCAGCCGGCCCTCCTTGACGTCCAGGCGCGCCTCGAGGAGCCCAACGCGAAACGCTTGCGTATACCTGCCCTCCTCATCGCCTTCCGGAACGAGTGCCAGCAACTTGTTCAGGAGGGCGTCGTAGGTCTCCCGGGGGCCCGACTTCAGACGCGACAGCTTGTCACGGGTGTCCTCGCTGATCTGGATCGTGGTCGCCATAGCTCGCTATGGCATATACATAGCTCCCGCTATAAGGATTCTTGTCGCCCTTCCTATCCGAGGGGAGTGTTCGCAGTTCGATTCGAGACTCGAGCGCTCCGTGCGCGCGTGGTGGCGACTGCGGATCGTAACTCCCGTCACGCCGGCGGCCTCGGCTCGGATGTGCGACCTCTTCGAGGGTGCGGGCCCAGTGCGAGTCGCGCCTCAGTTTCTCAGGGACGGCCCGCCGAAACATCTATACGCCAAGGGGAGACTCCGGCGCCAAGCCCAACAGACCGGGCATGCCCGATTCAAGGAGGAGGAGCGAGTTGCAGCGAAGGCCGATTGCTGGAGGGGTTGCGTTTGGGATCATCTTGGCGGGATTCGTGGGGCTTCTGGCGACCACCTCCCCCGCGCGCGCATCGTCGGACCTCGGATGGGGTACTCCGACCCCGCTCGCCTTGCACCCGCAGGGCGACGTCAGCGCCCCCGCGACGATCGGCGTCGCCATGGGACCCGGCGGGACCGCGTTCACCCTCTGGCGTCAAACGGACGGCGTGAGCCTCGGGGCATTCGGGAACCTATTCACGCCCGGCGGCGGGATCGCCGGCCGTGGCTGGACCTACCCGACCCGTTTGAACTCCGGACCGTACGACGTCGGGAACCCGCGGATTGCGGCGGACGGGAGCGGGGACGCCATCGCGGTCTGGACGGAGTGGGACTCCGCAAAGGGATGGACAATCTTCGCGGATCGGTACGTGTCCGCATCCGGATGGACGGGCCCGGTCGCAATCGATGACCCGACCCTGAGCTATTCCTACGACCCGTACGTCGCGATGAACGCCGCCGGGACCGCGTTCGTCGCGTGGGAACAGTGGGACAACGTCGTGGGCTACAGCGTCTTCGGGACTTCGTTCACCGTCAGCGGCGGGTGGGGCGCTCCTCGGATGCTCGACACGGACGTCGTCAGCACCGCGGAATTCCCGGCCGTCGCGGTGGACCCGACAGGGAACGCGATGGTCGTTTGGATGGAATACGACGGAGCGGTCTGGAACATCGCGGCCGATCGATACCTGGTGGGCACCGGGTGGCTCACGCCCGTCGCCATCGACGGGAGCGCGACCTTGGCGCAATACCCGCGCGTCGTGTTGGACGGATCGGGGAACGGGTTGGCGACCTGGTTCCAGTACGACGGCGTACGCTGGAACCTGTACGGCACGCGGTTCACGACGGCGGGGGGCTGGGTCGGCCCGAACGTCGCGCTCGAGTCGAGCGCCAACACGGGGTCGCGATGTGGACTCAATGGGACGGCGTCGGCTCTTACAACATTTACGCGAATCAGTTCACGGCCGGGGCCTGGGCGGCCGCTTCGACTGGGGTCGAGACGATCGCGGCATCCTGTGACTCGCCAGAGGCGGGGGAGGATTCCGGTGGCACCATCATCGCGGCCTTCCAATGCGCGGGAGCCGTGTGGGCGGTGCGGTACGCTGGCGCCTGGACGGTCGATGGCATCCTCGGATCGGGGAGCGCTTCGGAGGCGAACGTGGCGGTCGATCCCGCGGGCACCGCGGTCGTCGTCTGGATGCAGGACACCGACCCGACGACCGCCGTCCGACTGAGCCTCCTCGCGCGCCGGTTCGCGGGCAGCTGGTCGGCCGCCACCCTCGTCGAGTACGACGACACGGGGAGCATCGACCCGCCATTCCTTGCTGTCAACGACCAGGGGGAAGCCATCAGCGTATGGAATCAGTATAGCGGGCCCTCCAACGTGATCACGGACGCCTATGCGAGCGTCCACACCCCGGGTCAGGGATGGAGCCGGCCGATGCGGCTTGAGAACGACGACGCGGGAGCCACGTGGGACGTGCGGGGCGCGATCGGGGCCAAGGGCGACGGGATCGCGTGCTGGCGCCAGTGGGACCCCCTGTCGGGGACCTGGGCGATCTTCGCGAACGTGTACACCCCGGGGACCGGGTGGGGCGGACGGGTGCCGATCGACGATCTCGTCGCGGACGCCTACAACCCGACCTGCGCGATGGACCCGTCGGGCAACGCGGTCGTCCTCTACACGCAGTGGGACGGCGCGCACTGGAGCGAGTACGCGCACCACTTCACCGTCGCGCGCGGTTGGGCCGCGGCGTCCGTCCCCTTGGAGACGCTGGACGGGGACGGCGGATGGGCCGGCGTGTCGGCCGATGCAAACGGGAACTTCATCGCCGCGTGGCCCCAGTGGGACGGCTCCGAGACGAACGTGTACGGCGCCCGGTACTCGGCGGGGACATGGACCGCCGCGACCCCGATTGGCGCGGTCGGCACCTCGGCCGGCGGAGCCGTCATCGTGCGCACGAATCCCCGCGGGGATGCGTTCGTCGGATGGCCGGCGTTCCGGAGCTCCTGGGATTCGTACGCGGCCCGGTACACGACGACCGGCGGATGGGAAACGGCCCATCCGCTCGAGGCGGGCCCGGGCGACAGCGGGTTCGAGACGGTCCAGCCCGACGACGCCGGGAACGCGCTCGCGACGTGGTACTGGTGGGACGTGGCGGCCGCGAAATGGGAGATCAACGGGCAATGGTTCACGGCCGGTTCGGGGTGGGGTCTCTCGTTCCGGCTCACGGCTTGGGGGGGCGACGCCCAGTACCCGGACATCGCGGTCGACCACGCGGGGAACTTCGTCGTCGGCTGGCGCGAGTTCGACGGGCAGCAATGGAGCGTCGTCGCCCAGCGATACCTCGCCGAACAGGGCTGGGACCGGGTGACGGAGTTGCGGAAGGGCACGGACTTCGCGGACGCGATGCGGCTCGGGACGGACGGCCACGGCACAATCTACGCGCTTTGGCGGGAGGTGAACGACGACGGGCTTGCTGTCCCGATGGTCAACCAGTACATCGTCGGGAACGGAGCGCCGAGCCTCCTCATCGTGTCGCCCACCCCGGGCCTCACGAACAACCCGGTCGTCCTCGTCACGGGGTACACAGATCCGGGGGCGTCGGTCACGATTGATGGCCTCCCCGCGACCGTCGCCTCGAACGGGTATTTCACGGCGCCATTCGTCCTGCCGGACGGACCTCACACGTTCGCCGTCGTCGCCCGGAGTGCAGGCCTCGTGACCGGCGCGACCGTGACGGTGACCGTCGACACGTTGCCGCCGGCGTTGACAATCACGAGCCCCGGCTTCACGCTCACAAACACGCCGTTCGTCTGGGTCTCCGGGGTGACCGAACCCGGGGCGAAGCTCGACGTCGACGGGATGCAAGCGACCGTCGACGGTGGCGGGAATTTCGGACTCACGGAGGGTATCGTGGAGGGCGGCAACACCTTCGTCGTGACCGCGACGGACCCTGCGGGAAATAGCAGGACGCGATCCTTTTCGGTCACGTTGGACACGATCCCGCCGCCTCTGACGATCTCCAGTCCCACCGGGGGAATCACGAAAAACCCCACGGTGACCGTGGCCGGGGCTACCGAGGTCGGGGCGAGTCTGTCCGTCGATGCCATGCCTGTGCCCGTCGGGCCGGGCGGGGGGTTCTCGACGACCGCCTCTCTGCCCGACGGCCCGCACACGTTCCTCATCGAGGCGATTGATCCCGCGGGGAACCATGCCGTCGCGTACGCGTCGATCACCGTGGATTCCGCCGCCCCGAGCCTCGCTCTCTCCGTTCCGACGAGCAACTTCCTCACGAACAACCCGGTCGCGACCGTGGCGGGGACCACGGAGGCGGGGGCTTCCGTGACCGTGAACGGGATCGTCGCCGCCGTAGACTCCGCGGGCGCGTTTTCCTTGCCGTTGGCCCTGCAGGAAGGGGCGAACACGATCCGTGCTTACGCGACGGATGCCGCAGGGAACGTGGCCAGCGTGAGCCTGTCAGGCGTGCTCGACACGATCCCGCCCCCGCTCTCCCTCGGCACGCCGATCGACGGCACGATCCAGAACAACCCGAGTGTCATCGTAGGCGGGTCGACGGAGCCGGGCGCCACAGTCACGATCGACGGCAGTCCGGTCGCGGTCAGCCCCGGCGGACTGTTCTCGACCACCGTCAGCCTCCCGAGCGGACCCCACACGTTCGCGATCACCGCGGAGGACGCGGCCGGGAATTCCGTCACCCGGTCCCCGACGGTCACGATCGATAACGCCGCTCCCAGCATTGCGATTACGGGGCCTGCGAACAATTTCTTGACGAACACGCCCGTCGTCACGGTCTCCGGCTCGACCGAGGTGGGTGCCACGGTCGCCGTGAACGGAATCGCGGTTGCCGTCGACGCTTCCGGGGGCTTCTCGGTGCGGGTCACGCTCGGGGAAGGGACGAACCCGATCACGGCAATTGCGAGGGACGTGGCGGGGAACACGGGGACGGCGGGCATCACGGTAATCCTCGACACGACGCCTCCCACGCTCATCCTCACCGCGCCTTCGGACGGGGCCGTGACGAACAGCGGGAGCGTCGTGGTCAGCGGGTACACCGACCCCGGGGCCGCGGTTGCCATCGATGGCACGATCGTGACCGTGGGTCCGACCGGGCTCTTCAGTCGGACGGTGAACCTCCCGGACGGGATGCACACGTTCGACGTCGGTGCGGCGGACCCGGCAGGGAATGAGGCGGGCGCGGCGACCACAATCACCGTCGACACCATCGCGCCCTCGGTCGCGATCACGGGCCCGGCCGACGGCGCGTCGGTCGGTCAGCCGACCGTCACGGTGACGGGCACGACGGAGCCCGGGGCCATCGTCACGGTGAGCGGCTATTCCGTGTTCGTCTCCTCGACCGGCTCGTTCACGATCCGCCTCGCCCTCGCGCCGGGGTCCAACGCAATCACCGTCGTCGCGACGGACAAGGCGGGGAATTCGGGGTCGGATTCGATCACCGTCAGCTATGTGGACCCCGTGCCGGGCCTCCGACAGCAGCTCAGCGAGACGAACGCGCAGCTCAACGCGACGAACACACACCTCCAGACCACGCAGCAGGCGCTGACGAACGCGACGCAGTCGTTGACGGAAACGAGAACGGACCTCTCCGCGACCCGAGCGACCGTGTCCACCCTTGGGACG
>VBMQ01000108.1:6968-9638 GCA_005878375.1 Methanobacteriota archaeon
GGCGGGTAGAGGTCTTCGCCGCGGATTGCCGTCGCGGTCACGGTCCGAGGAAAGGCGCTGAGCGCCGAGCGGACTCAGCTCACAGCTCGATCCGGATCCCGAGGCGCTCCGTGAGCTCCTTGTACCGGTTGCGGATCGTGACCTCGGTCACGCCCGCGACCTCCGCGACCTCGCGCTGCGTACGCCGCTCGTTCGCGAGGATTGACGCAATGTAGATCGCCGCCGCCGCGACGCCCGTCGGGCCGCGCCCGCTCGTGAGCTCCTTGTCCTGGGCCTCCTTCAGGATCTCCACGGCCTTGCTCTGGACCTCGCCGCTGAGCTTCAGCTCCGAGCAGAAGCGAGAGACGTAGTCCTTCGGGCTCGTCGGCATGAGCTTGAGCTTGAGCTCGCGGGTCATGAACCGGTACGTGCGGCCGATCTCCTTGCGGCCGACGCGGCTCGGGTCCGCGACCTCGTCGAGCGTCCGGGGGACGTTGCATTGTCGGCACGCCGCGTACAGGCTGGCGGCGACGACGCCCTCGATCGAGCGCCCGCGAATCAGGTTCTTGTTCACGGCCTTCCGGTAGATCACCGCTGCCGTCTCCCGCACGTTCCGCGGGAGCCCCATCCCGCTTGCCATCCGGTCGAGCTCCGAGAGCGCGAACGCGAGGTTCCGCTCCGTCGCGTTGCTGACCCGGATCCGCCGCTGCCACTTCCGGAGCCGGTACAGCTGCGCGCGGTTCCGCGTCGGGATCGACTTCCCGTACGAATCCTTGTTCTTCCACCCGATCGTCGTCGAGAGCCCCTTGTCGTGGATCGTGTACGTCATCGGGGCGCCGGTCCGCGCGCGCTTCTCGCCCTGCTCGACGTCGAACGCCCGCCATTCCGGGCCCTGGTCGATCATCTGGTCGTCGAGCACGAGCCCGCACTCCTCGCAGATGAGCTCGCCGCGCTCGTAGTTCACCGCCAGGTGCGTGCTGTTGCACTCCGGGCACCTAGTGACTTCTTCGGCCTCTTCGACTTTCTTGCCGGGCATCGTTTCCCTCACTGACGAACATGTCGGACCCGAGGACGGACAGCGCGACCTTTCCCTCGGGCCGGATCGAGGCGAACGGTTCCCTCACGGGTCCGAACACCTTCACGACCTTCCCGACGGGCCGGTTCCGCTTGTCGACCACGCGCGTCCCGTATGTCGGCGCGAATTGGGCACGCACCAGAACGGAGCCGTCGTATGCGACGTTCTCGACGACTCCCAACCGTCTGATGCCGCCAACCTCCGCTGTCGCAGCGTAAGGGGATGTAATACTTAAGCATAACGAAATCTGTAAGATTCCCCGCCAAAATGGGCTTGAGGGTTTTGGTGCCTCTCAGCTCGGCGCGGCGGTTCCAACAGGCGGGCTCGGAAGCGACAACAAGCTCGCGAACCGCCGTCGTCCGAGCGCCGCCGCGGCGCCCACGAGCATCATCGGGACGAGCACGAGCGGGACGTCTCGGACCAAGTCCGTCCAGAGGACGGAGGAGTAGAATCCGTCGACGTACGAGACGAACGGTCCCACGAGGGCGGCCCCCGCAATCGTGACGGAGAGGGCGCCGTCCCTCGCGAGGAAGACGAAGAGAAGCACGGGCACGACGAAGGCGACGTACAGGGGGACAAAGTCGGCGAGCGCCGATCCGTACGGGGCGCCCCGCGCCATCAGGACGGAGGCCCGAAAGCCGACGTTCGCGAACGCGCCGACGAGGACGACGAGCAGGGGGATGAACGCGACGACGGCCCGGTCCGGAATCGCGCGTTTGGCGGTGAACAGGACGAACGTCCCCGGCGCCGCAAGGAGACTCGTCGCGACGAGGAACATCGGCCCTTGTGCCGCGGCCGTGAATCCGGAGCCCAGGTGGAACGTGTACGCGTAGCCCTCGGCGTCGAAGACGAGGTAGAGGAGGCCGTCCATCGCCATCCAAAAGGTCGCGAGCGCCACGATGACCATGGCGGTGATCCATTTGGTCGACGAGAACCATCCCGATGGGACGAGGCCCTGGCGGTGCGCCTCGAGGAGGCGGACGGCCCCGAGCGTCATGCCGAAGACGACCGTGAAGATCCCCGAGATCAGGAGGGTGTGCGCGGGCGTCAACAGGTGGGGATCGAAGCCGTACGCGGAGTGCCACCAGAAGTCGAACGGGCCCGCGACGATCTGGACGCCGCCGCCAATCCACGCGATGCCGAGGCCCCGGAGGAGCGCGCGCTCGGGCGAGTTGGCGGCGATGCGCCGCCGGAGCATCAGGCCCGCGCCGGACGCCGCCAGCCCCATCGCAATCCCGGTGTACAGGACGTCATGCTGCGGCGTGAAGAAGGTCTCCGGGGTGCGGACGATGTGCGACGCGATGTCCCAGAACCCGCCCGCGACCTGGAGGAACGCCGCGAGGACGCCAAGCGCGTAGACCGCCGCCAAATCTTGCCGCTGCACCGTGAGCCGCACGCCACGGCCTCCTTCCCGGTCGATGAACGCAATTCGGGCGCCCCCTCTTGAACCTTGTCCGTGTCGCAATCTCTAAGAGCGGGCGGTCCGTTCGAGCCGCGTGGCGGAGCGGGTCCTCCCGCACAAGCATTGTCCGGAGTGCGCGACCTCGATCGGGGTGAAGGACGAGTTCTGCTCGGACGACTGCGAGAAGACGCACGCGGACCGGATGCGCGCGAAG
>VBMQ01000109.1:0-3219 GCA_005878375.1 Methanobacteriota archaeon
CCGCGAGGCCGACGAGCCCGCCGAGGACGCCAAGGACGCCCACGCGGACCTTCTCCCGCCGAGCCCCGGTGCGCCGCGCCACCTGCTCGCCGGCGAGGAGGCGCCCGACCGGCGCGGTTCCGCGGAACGCCCGGCCGCAATTCGCACACGCGCCGGATCCGTCCGCGTAGAGGTGCGTGTCCGCGCTCCCGCAGAACGGGCACGGGCGTGGCTCGGGTTCCGGCACGGGCCGGCCCATCCGGCGTGCGCTATTTGGACGTTTCTCACTTCCGTAAGGACAAGACGCTTATCTACGGCCCACCTTTGGTCGTCCGGATGGAGCCGATCGTCCGCGCCCAGAACGTCCACAAGACGTACAATTCCGGGAGCGTGGAGGTGCACGCGCTCCGGGGCGTCGACGTCGACATCGCGCCCGGCGAGATGGTCGCGATCATGGGTCCGTCCGGGTGCGGGAAGACGACGCTCCTGAACTGCCTCTCGGGGCTCGACGACCTCTCCGACGGCGAGGTGTGGGTCGAGGGCGTCGCGCTCAGCGCGATGGGCGATGACCGGCGGACCGAGTATCGCGCGAAGCGGATGGGGTTCGTGTTCCAGTCGTACAACTTGCTGCCCGTGCTGACCGCGCGGGAGAACGTGGAGCTTCCGCTCCTCGTCGGCGGCGTCCCGTACCGCCAGGCCCGCGAGGTCGCGCGTCGCCTCATGGCCCTCGTCGGCCTCGACGGATTCGGCGAGCACAAGCCCGCGGAACTGAGCGCGGGGCAGCAACAGCGGGTCGCGATCGCCCGCGCGCTCGTGAACAAGCCTGCGATCGTGTGGGCCGACGAGCCGACGGGGAACCTGGACAGCGACACGAGTGCGCAGGTCATGGACCTCCTGGCCCGCCTCAACCGCGAGAACGGTCAGACGTTCGTCGTCGTCACGCACGACCCGGCCGTCGCGGGCCGGGCGCACCGGATCTTGAAGATGCGGAACGGGCAGATCGTCGAACAGACGCGGGCCGGTTGAGATGCGGGACTTCCTCCTCCCTCTGGCGGCGGTCGGGGCCGTGGCGGTCGCCCTCGCCGTCCTCGTTCTCGCGCATCCGATGCTCGCGCGGATGGCCGCCCGGAACGCGATCCGGCGGCGGTCTCGCGTCCTCCTCGTGACGTTCGGCCTCTTGGTGGGGACGATGATCGTCTCCTCGTCGCTCTCGATCGGCGACACCCTCGACTACATCTTCACCGGCGACGTGTACGACCGTCTCGACGCCGTCGACGTGACCGTGGCCCACGAGGTGAACGGCCAACTGTTCGACTTCCCGGAGTCGACCTTCTCGGCCCTCCGGAACGAATCGATCGCGCGCGCCGTCGCGTTCGACGGGATGGCCCCCGCGCTCGATCACGGTGATGGGCCTCGTCGACGCCGACGAGGCCGGGTTCGGGCCGCTCGTGGACCTCGCGGGTCGCGACGCTCCCGTTTCGAACCTGCCGGCGGACGCGGTGTACGCGAACGACGCCGCGGTCCGGGACCTGAACGCCTCGGTCGGGAATCGCCTCATCCTATTCTGGGGCAACAACGCGAGCCAGGTGAAGTACGTGACCGTGCACGCGCTCTTGCGAGACGTAGGGAAGGCGCGGTACGAGCACCTGTCGATCCTCTTCGCTCCCCTCTCTGCGACGCAGGCCTGGTTCAACGCGACGGGAAAGATCGACGTCATCCGGGCCAGCGCGCCCGGACCGGCGATTGGCGGGGAGACCCAGAGCGCCCAACTCGCCCAAGGCCTCCGGCGGATCGTCAGCGTGAACGGATGGAACGTCGAGGTCCGCGACGTGAAGGGCGTGGGCCTCGACGAGGCGAAGACGATCGCGGACCAGGCGACGCAGCTCTTCCTCGTGATGGGGAGCTTTGCCATCTTCGCGGGCGTCCTCCTCATCGTGAACGTCTTCGTGATGCTCGCGGAGGAGCGGAAGCCCGAGATGGGCGTCTCGCGCGCGATCGGGATGAAGCGCGGCCACCTCACGCTGACCTTCCTCTTCGAGGGCGCGTTCTACGTCGCCCTCGCCGCGGCGTCGGGAGCGCTCGCGGGCGTGGGCCTCGGCTGGCTCATGATCCAGATCTTCAACCTCGTGTTCCCGCCAACCGGCGGGCAGTCCGCGCTCGTGTTCCACGTTGACCCCGGCAGCATCGCCCTCGCGTTCGCCGCCGGCGTCCTCCTGACGATCGTGGCGGTGGCGGTGACGTCCGGTGCGATCTCCCGTCTCAACATCGTCCGTGCGATCCGCAATCTCCCGGAGCCGTCCGCCCACCACCTGACGCGGACGCAACGGTGGCTCGTGTTCCTGTGCGTGCTCGGCGGCGCCGTGTTTCTCATCCGCGGGTTCGGCCTCGTGAGCGTGTCGCTTCCATCCCTTGATCTTTCACCGCTTCCCTCTGTCGCCGCGGCCGTCGTCCTCTTGGGGATCGCAGGTTACCTCGCCGCCAAACTCACGGACCGGGACCTCGTGGCTGTTGTCTCTCGACTCGCGGTCCAAGCCGTCGTCGCGATGATTGTGGTCGTGAGCGCATACGACGGCGTGGTGGCCGCCGTGGGAGCAGGCGAGTCGCCGGGCGCATACCGGATTGCGAGCATCCCCCTGATCGCGATCGGGCTCGCGACGTGGGCCGGGCGTCGGATCCCGTCGCGCCTCGCATTCACCGCCGCCGGGCTCGTGACCTTGTGGTGGCTTCTCCGGCCGCCCGTGCACCTCGTCGACGAGGCGCGGGACAACGTCTCCGTCCTCTTCGTGGAGACGGGCGTGCTCCTCGTCATGGGCGCCGTCCTCGTGGCGGTGTTCAACACGTCTCCCGTCATCCGCGGCGTCCTGAACCGCTTCGGAACGAAGGGCCGTCCCGTCGTCCGCGCGGCCGTCGCCTACCCGATGGCGAAGCCGTTCCGCACGGGCATGACGCTCGCGATGTTCGCGCTCACGATCTTCTCGATCACCGTGATCGCGATGGTCCAGGGCCTCCAGGCCTCGAGCCTCGACAAGTTCATCGCCGGGCAAAGCGGCGGCTATCAGCTGGCGGCGTACACGCAGGGGTACCGGCCGATCGGGAACTTCACGCAGGCGCTCGTCGCGCACAACATCTCCCTCGACAACTTCGCGGGCGGCGCGGCGGGGGTCGCGACCGCGACCGTGCTCCCGGTGCAGGTGAACAGGAGTGGAGACGCGGACAAACGGGACTACACGCTTTGGGGGG
>VBMQ01000109.1:3231-20240 GCA_005878375.1 Methanobacteriota archaeon
CTACTCGTTCCTCCCGAGCATCACCTACGACGACCCGAACGGCTCGCACTCGATCACGCTCGCACAACGCGAGGACGTGTGGCGGGCGCTGCGCCTCAACCGCTCGTACGCGGTCGTCGACCGCGGCGCGGCGGGCGCGGACCAGTTCACGCCGGACTTCGGTCAGCTCCGGTTGAGCCTCGGGACGCACGTGTGGGCGACGGACCCCGTGGCGGGGAACCGCACGGAGTTCGTGATCCTCGGGATCCTCGAGCAATCCCTCCAGTTCACCCGCGGCGTGTTCGTCGATCGCGACACGGTCCTCACCCGGTATCCGGTGAACGTGAGTCGCACGGCCTACTTCTTCCAGCTCGCGACCGGCGTCGACCCCGCCACGATGAAGACGCAGCTCGAGTCGGAGTTCCTCGACTTCGGCCTCGTCGTCGTGGACATCCGGCAGGAGATCACGACCCAGTTCGATGCCTCCCAGCGCGTCCTCCTCCTCATGCAGGCGTACCTCGCCCTCGGCCTCCTCGTTGGCGTCACGGGCCTTGGCGTGATCACCGTCCGAGCCGTCGTCGAACGCCGCCAGGAGATTGGCGCGATGCGGGCCCTCGGCTTCACGCGGGCGATGGTCCGTGGGGTCTTCCTCCTCGAGATCTCGCTCATCGCGCTCCTCGGGATCGCGATCGGGGTATCGCTCGGCATCGTCCTTGCCTACAACGTGTTCCAGGTGTACTTCGCGAGCGTCGGCGTGTTCACGATCCCGTACCTTCATCTCGCGGCCGTGGCGTCCCTCGCGTTCGCGTTCGCGCTCGTCACGACCGCGGGCCCGGCGCTCCGAGCGTCCAAGTTGCCGCCCGCGCAGACGCTTCGCTACATCGAGTAGCCGCCAACCTTTTTATCGCACGACCCTCTGACGCCCGTCCATCATGGCCGAGCCCCGTCTCTCGGAGAAACAGTGGGACATCCGGTTCGAGGAAGAGCTCCTCAAGCAGTGGGCCCAGGAGCCGGAACTGTTCGCGTTCGACCCCGCCAAAGGGCCCGCCTACGTGATCGACACGCCGCCGCCGTACCCGAGCGGAGAGTGGCATCCCGGAGCGGTCATCGCGTACGCGATGATCGACATGATCGCGCGCGCGCAACGGATGCTCGGACGAGCGGTGCTCTTCCCCTTCGGACTGGACCGGAACGGGATCAACATCGAGCGGACGGTCGAGAGGAAGTATCGGAAGCCGCTCCACGAGTGGGACCGCGCGGAGTTCATCGCGAAGTGCCGCGAGGAGATTCAGGCGATCGGCGAGGCCATCCTTGGCGTCGCGAAACGCATGGGGATGTCCGCCGAGTTCTCGAACGTTTACACGACAGACTCGGACGAGTATCGCGCGTTCAGCCAAGCGATCTTCTTGGACCTGTATCGCAAGGGCAACCTGTTCTACCGCGGAGACCGGCCCACGTTCTATTGCGTCGCGTGCGAGACGACCCTCGCGGAGGCCGACATCCTGTACGAGGAGCGGCCCTCGAAGCTCGTGTGGATCCGCTTTCCTCTGGAGGGGGGCGATCATGTCACAATCGCGACCACGCGACCGGAGCTCTTGGCGGCATGTCGGACGGTCATCGTGCACCCCGACGACGAGCGGTGGCGAAGCGCCGCGGGGAAGAAGGCGAAGGTCCCCCTCTTCGGCCATCCCGTCGAGGTCCGCGCGCACCCGGAGGCGAAGATGGACTTCGGCAGCGGCGCCGCGATGATTTGTTCCTACGGGGACATGGTCGACGTGCGCCTCTTCCGCGAACTCAAGCTCGAGCCCGTGAAGGCGATCGACGACAAGGGCCGGATGACGGAGGTTGCGGCGGGGTACGCGGGCCTCAAGATCGAGGACGCACGGGAGAAGGTGATTGCAGACCTCCAAGCGCAAGGGCTCGTGGAGAAGGTCGAGTCGATCCAGCACATGACGCCGCTGTGCGAGCGGAGCCGGACGCCCGTCGAGTTCCTGTCCATGGAGGCGTGGTACCTGAAGCAGCTCGACGCGCGGGACGACGTGCGCCGGTTGGCGGGGGAGTTGGAGTTCCACCCGGCCCGCCACCGCCAACTCCTGCTCGACTGGGTGAACTCGCTCACGATCGATTGGCCGATCTCGCGGCGGCGGTACTATCACACGGAGATCCCGCTCTGGTACTGCGCTTCCTGCGGGGAGGTCCTCGCGCCCGAGCCCGGCCCGTACTACCGCCCGTGGACCGACGCCGCGCCCTTCGACACGTGCCCAAAATGCGGCGGGACCGAGTTCCGCGGCGAGGACCGCGTGTTCGACACCTGGATGGACTCGTCCGTCTCGAACCTCTGGGTCACGCGGTACCGGACGGACGACGCGTTCTTCGCCGCGAACTATCCGACCCACCTGCGGCCGCAGGGCCGGGAGATCGTGCGGACGTGGTTGTACTACACGATCCTGAAGAATTGGCTCGTGCGCGGGACGAAGCCGTTCCGGCATGTGTTCATCCACGGCCTCGGCCTCGATCAGCGCGGACGCGCGATGCATCGGACGACGGGCAACTACGTGCCCGCGGAGCCGCTGATCGCGAAGTACGGCGCGGACGCGATCCGGTTCTTCGGCGCGAGCGAGACGAGCCCGGGGGACGACTTCCGAATCTCGGAGCAGAAGATCGGTGGCGCGCAGAAGTTCCTGAGCAAGCTGTGGAACGTCGCGCGGTTCATCTCGTCCTTCGAGGAGCCGCGGGCGGGCAAGCTGCGCGCGACGGACGAGTGGATCCTCGCGGAGCTGAACGACACGATCGCGGTCGCGCGGGGCGCCTACGAGGACCTCAACTTCTTCGTCGCCGCCAACCGTGTGCGGGAGTTCGTGTGGAACGTGTTCGCGCCCCACTACATGGAGATGGCGAAGGCGCGGGCGTACCAGGGCGACTCGGGCGCGATGTGGACCCTCCACGCGGTCCTCCGCGACGTTCTGCGCCTCTTCGCGCCGATCATCCCCTTCGCCACGGACCGGATCTGGCGGGAGGTGTACGGCGGCTCCGTCCACGCCGAGCAGTTCCCGCAGGCGCGGGATGTGAACGAGGAGATGCGGGACCTCACCGCCAAGATCGTCGAGTTCAACTCGCGCGTGTGGAAGGAGAAGAAGGAGCGGCAGCTCAGCCTCAAGGACCCCATCCCGGGTCTGGCAGTGCCGGACGACCTCCACCTGTTCGAGGAGGACCTGTCCCGGATGCACCACCTGAACCCGTAGACCCCAAATACGACGGATGCGATAGGCCTCTCCGATGACCCTCTCCCTCGGGAGCAAAGCGTTGGACTTCCACTTGCCCGGCGTCGACGGCAAAACCCACACCCTCGGAGAGTACGAGGGCAAGCCGATCGTCGCCCTCACGTTCTGGTGCAACCACTGCCCGTACGTGCAGGCGTGGGAGCAGCGCGTGATCGAGGTCGCGCGGGACTACGCCGCCAAGGGCGTGCAGGTCGTCGCGATCAACGCGAATGAGACGATCAACTACCCGACGGACGACTTCCCGCACATGGTCGAGCGGTCGCGGGACAAGCGGTACCCGTTCCCGTATCTCCGGGACGAGACGCAGGACATCGCACGCGCGTACGGGGCCTCGCGGACGCCGGAGTTCTTTGTGTTCGATAAGGACCGCCTCCTGCGATACCACGGGGCCCCCGACGACAATTACGAGTCGCCCGCGCGGGTGACGCGAAAGTACCTGCGGGAGGCGCTCGATGCCCTCCTCAAAGGCGGCCACCCAGCTCTCGCCGAGACGCCGCCAANNCGACCTAGCGCGCAGACACGCGATGGGATCGGCCTGACCTCGTCCCGCTAGGATTCGAGCATCACGACTCCGTCAATGCCGCGGAAATGCCGGTCCCCGGTGACCAAGTCCGCCGCGAGGGTTCGCGCGCACGCAAGCACTAGCGCGTCCACCATGTGGAGGCCGTGATCGAACTTGAGATCCGCCGCCTCCTCCGCGACCCCCGCATCAACGTCGATGATGGACGTGCGCGATTTGACGAATCGGAGGGGATCCTCCGGGTCTCGTCCTTCTGACAGGTACTTCCCTTTGATCTCCGCGAGGCAGACCGCCGGGGTCGAGAGCACCTCGTCACTCTCCACCATCGCGCGGACGATGGCCCCGGCTTTCGACCCCTTGAGGTATTCGATCCAGGCCCATGAATCAAAGGTCTTCATGGGCGTCCCTCTCGTCGCGCAGCGCTTTCGTCGTGAGCCACGGGTCCGCCCCGAACAGGGAATCCTTCTTTGAGAAGAGCGCCTTCGCGAGAAGGCGGTTGATCTCGTCCGACAGACCCCGAGGGCCCACTTTCCGCAGGAGGTGGTCCTTAACGTCCTCCCGCAGGAGGATGGTCGTCTTCTCAGGCATCGGTATACCGTATACGTCTACGTATACATAAACGTTCTTCACCCATGCCGCGAGACGAGCGTGAGGATGTCCTCGTCCTCGAGCACGTGCTCGAGGCCCACGCGTTGCCCCGGATGGGTCGCGCTGCGGCCCCACACGTTCGCGAAGCGGAACTTCTGGCGGATGTCCCGGTGGATCGAATCGCACACCATTCCGACGGTGCTCCCGCTCTTGACGATCAGCGGCTCCACGAGGTCCGCGTCCTTCCCCTGCGGCTTGAGGTAGATGCGGATGAAGCGGAGCCCCTTGTAGATTTCATCCTTCAAGCGCTCCAGACCTTCTCTCTTTTCCGCAGAGATCGGGACGACCCGCCAACCCTCAAGCCGCTTCTCGACCTCCCGCAGGTAGTCCCCGCCCACGAGGTCGATCTTGTTCAGGACGACGATCGCGGGGATGTACACGCGGTTCCCCGCCAACACGTCGACGAGCTCGTCCTGCGTGAGGTCCTGGCGCACGACGACGTCCCCGCTGAGGTGCCCGAACTCTCGCACCATGTCGGAGATCATCTCCTTCGAGATCTTCTTGAGGGGGACGGTCGCGTTAATCGTGAGCCCCCCGCGCGTCCGCTTCTTGACGTTGACGTCGGGCGGCCGCGCGTTGAGGCGGATCGCGGCCGAGTACAGCTCGTCCGCGAGCACGGGCACGTTCGTCTCGAACACGTCGACCATGAGGAGGACGAGGTCGCACACGCGGGCGACGGAGATGACCTCACGGCCCCGACCGCGGCCCTTCGACGCCCCGCGGATGATCCCGGGCATGTCGAGGATCTGGATCTTCGCGCCCTTGTACTCGAGCAGCCCGGGGATCACCTCGAGGGTCGTGAAGTCGTACGCGCCGACCTCGCTCGAGGCGGCGGTGATCGCGTTGAGGAGGGTCGACTTCCCCGTCGACGGGAATCCCACGAGCCCGATCGTCGCGTTCCCCGATTTCCGGACCGCGTACTGGACGCCGCCCCCCTTCCCCTTCGCCTGCCGCTTCTCCACTTCGTCCCTGAGGCGGGCGAGCTTCGCCTTCAGCTTCCCGATGTGGTGCTGCGTGTGCTTGTTGTACTGCGTCCGGCCGATCTCTTCTTCGACGGACCGGATCTGGTCCTCAATCGTCGCCATCTGTGTCGACCACTAGCGGTCGGGTTCGGATATACGTTGCGTCGCGAATCATGAAATACCGTGGTAAGGTTGGAGGGCCGTGGTGCCGCAGACGTCGCGATCGCCGAGCCCGGGGATCACGTCGAGGGTGGTGAAGTCGTACGTGTACGTGCTCGTGATTTCCTTCGTAGGGCTTATCATCCTGCTCAGCGTGGATTGGCAGACCCGGTCGATCAACCCGATGGTCCTTCTGTTCGGGATCCTGGTGGCGGGAATCATCCTCGTCGGGGCACGCTTTCGCGGCATTGGCGGGCGCGGATGCCCCGCCTGCGGCCGGGCGGTTCCGTGGGATGGGAACCTATGCCCCTATTGCGGCATTCCCCTTCCGCCGCTCGCGCCGCCGCGAATGCCGCCGTGAATCGTGCGATCACGGAAGGACGCGCGTCCCCGACGACCCGTCGATCGCCTCGCGCAGTCGCGTCAGATTTCCGATGATTGTCTCCTTGCCGCCACCGGAGAGAAACTCCACGGCCGCTTCGACCTTGGGTCCCATCGAACCCGCCGGGAACTGGCCCTTCGAGAGATGCTCACGGGCCTCCGCGACGGTCATGCGGTCGAGGAACCGCTGGCTCGGCTTCTTGAAGTCCACGGCCACCCGGTCGACGTCGGTCGCGAGCACGAGGCGGTCCGCCGCCAAATCGCGGGCGAGCACGGCGGACGTCAGGTCTTTGTCGATCACCGCTTCGACCCCGACGAGGTCCGTCCCCCGGCGGATCACGGGAACGCCTCCACCGCCAGCAGCGATCACGACGACACCGCGGTCGAGGAGCGCACGGATCGCCGCCAATTCCACGATCTCCTTCGGGCGGGGCGAAGGAACCGCACGCCGCCAGCCACCGCGGGCGTCCGGGAGGAGCGTCCACCCCCGCGCACGCTTGATCATCGCCTCCGTCTCGGTCGGGATCGTGGGCCCGATCGGTTTCGTCGGGTTGTGGAACGCGGCGTCCTCCGCGTCGACGACGACTTGCGTGACGACGGTCACGACATCCGTCTTCTGCTTCCGCTTCGCGAACTCATTGTCGAGCGCTTGCTGGAGGAGATAGCCAACTTGCGCCTGCGTCTGCGCGCCCAACACGTCGAGTGGCGCCGCGGGCACGCGGCCCCGCGCCTCCTCCGCCTGCAATAGGAGGTTCCCGACCTGCGTGCCGTTCCCGTGCGTCAGGACGAGCCGGAGGTCTTCGTCAACGATGTCCGCGAGCACGCGCGCGGTCTCGCGGATCCGCTTGTGCATCGCCCCGATGTCGGCGACCTCGCCCGGTGGCTGCAAGGCGTTCCCGCCGATCGCGACGACCAAAGAACGCATCCGAAGTCTCCGCAAGCCGCGTCAGCCGCCGCACGCTACTTAAGGATTGTCGGGTAGGAATCAGGCGCGCGCTCCAGAAAGATGCGAGGGTATTTATGCGGCCCACCCCTGCTCGCGAAAAGATGGATTCGAAGGAGCTCTGGACGAAGTTCCAATCCTTCTGGACGAAGTTCCGCGGGACCATCTACTTCCGCGTGCTGATTCTCGCGCTCGTCTCAAGTCCGATCCTCTGCCTGTCGCTGATCCTGATCCCGCTGTCGATTCTCCTCATTCCTCACTGGTTCGGGGAGCGGAGCGTGAAGAATCACGCGGTCAACGGGGTGATCGTCCTCGTCCTCGCGACGCTCTTCTACGCGGTGATCCTGACCCCGGCGCTCCTCTCGCTCCCGCAGCAGGACCAGGCGTACAACGTCGACGTGAACAACAACCCCGCCCAGGCCGCCCTGTCCGAGGGCCACGCGACGCCGTTCGTCGGCGCCGCGAGCACGTCCTTCAACTTCACCGTGAAGATGCAGAGCAACAATTCCGACGCGGCGAACTATACCGTGCGGACGCAGGTCGTGTCCGTCGACGGCCTCACGGGCACCCCTGCGTACTACGCGATGGCGGTCGACACGAGTCGCCCCGGGACGATCCGGGCCGGGCAGTACTACTACGTGGCGGTGACGCTGCCCGCGGAGGTCCACCTCTTCAACTTCCAGGTCGTGCGGCTCAACACCGCGTGCTCTCGTTGGCGGCGGGCCTCGCGTTCGCGGCGTTCGACGAAGCGTTCCAGATGGTCTTCCTCGTGTTCGGCTTCTTCCTGATCCTCCTCATCTACTGGTGGACGCGCAAGGCCCGGGAAATCCGCGGCGCGGGGGCGGGCAAGCCGGGGCCGGGGAAGAAGCCCGAGGGCGGCGGGGAGTTCACGTGCACGAACTGCGGCGCGGACGTCTCCGAGGGGGACGCGAAGTGCCCGAGCTGCGGGGCCGTGTTCGAGGCGGAGGCCGCGGGTGAGCCCGCCGACGCAAAGGCGTAGGCTCCTCCTCGCGGCGCCCGCGATCGGGTACGCGGCCTTGATTCTCTTCTTGTCGAGCCGCCCGGGGTCGCAGATTCCGTCGACGGGACTCCCGTTCGGGGACAAGCTCGAACACGTGGCGGAATACTTCGTCTACGGTCTGCTCTTGCTCCTCCCGACGCGGGACCTAGGATGGCGGGGCCGCGTGCTCTCGTTGGCGGCGGGCCTCGCGTTCGCGGCGTTCGACGAAGCGTTCCAGACGACCGTGCCCGGACGGATCGGCGAGGTCGCGGATTGGGCGGGGGATGCGGTCGGCCTCGCACTGGCGGTGATCGCTGCCACATTGGTCGCGCGACCGCGCGCGGCGGTCACATAACTGATACTTGCCGCGGGAATCTTTATGTAGCGCCCTCAGGATGCGCAGCGGAAGGGATGGGACCCCGTGGCCTCCATGCCGCTCGCCGAAGAGCTCGCGAAGAAACAGCGCGAGATTGCGATCTCGGAATTCTTCGAGAGGAACAAGCAGATCCTGGGCTACGATTCCCCGACGAAGGCGCTCCTGACCGCGGTCAAAGAGGGCGTGGAGAACGCGCTGGACGCGACGGAGGAGGCGGCCGTGCTCCCGGAGATTCTCGTCGAGGTCCGGAAGCTCGGGAAGGACGAGTTCGCCGTCGTCGTCGAGGACAACGGCCCCGGGATTTTCAAGAAGGAGGTCGCGAACGTGTTCGGCCGCCTCCTGTACGGTTCGCGCTTCCACAGTAGACGGCAGACCCGCGGTCAACAAGGTCTTGGGATCTCCGGCGCGATCATGTACGGGCAGATCACGACGGGGAAGCCCGCCACGATCCGCACGCGGACGGCGGAGATGGACGTCGCGTACGAGCTCGACCTCATCGTCGACACGCGGAAGAACAAGCCGTCCGTGCAGCGCGAGGAGTTCAAGGTCTGGGACAAGAAGCAGGGGACGCGCGTCGAGATCCCGCTCAAGGGCCGCTTGATCGGCGGGAAGCAATCCATCGTCGAGTACCTGAAGAGCACGGCGATCGTGAACCCGCACGCGCACGTCCGCTACCAGCCGCCGGAGGGCGACGCGATCGTCTGGGAGCGGGCGACGTCCGAGCTCCCGCCGAAGACCGTGGAGATCAAGCCGCACCCGTACGGGATCGAGATTGGCACGCTCCTCGGGATGGCGAAGGAGACGAAGTCGTACAAGCTGAGCGCGTTCCTCGAGGAGGAGTTCACGCGGATCTCGTCGCGCGTGGCGGACGAGATCTGCAAGGCCGCGGGCCTGGACCCGAACACGCGGCCCAAGTCCATGAGCCTCGAGGAGGCGAAGGCGATCGTCGACGCGATCCCGAAGGTGAAGGTCATGGCCCCGCCGACGGACTGCCTCAGCCCGATCGGCGAGCGGCTGATCAAGAAGGGGCTCAAGAACGTCCTCGGGAATTTGCGGCCGGAATTCTACTCCCCGCCCGTCTCCCGGGACGCGGCGGTGTGGCAGGGCAACCCGTTCCAGGTCGAGGTCGGCATCGTCTTCGGCGGCGACCTCCCGCCGGACCAGCCCGTCGACGTCCTCCGGTTCGCGAACCGCGTCCCCCTCCTGTATCAGGCCGGCGCGTGCGCCCTGACGCAGGCAGTCGAGGCCGTGGACTGGCGGCGGTACGGGCTCGAACAGCGGGGCGGCCAGGGCGTGCCGTACGGCCCCGCAATCATCATGCTCCACGTATGCTCCACCAAGGTCCCGTACACGAGCGAGGCGAAGGAGGCCGTCGCGACCGTGCCCGAGATCATGACCGAGCTCGACCTCGCGCTCAAGGAGTCCGGCCGTCGGCTGAAGACGCACCTGAGCAAGAAGGCGCGGCGGGAGAAGACGCGGGAGAAGTTCGAGATCGTGCAGAAGATCCTGCCGCAGATCGCCGCGAAGAGCGCGAGCATCGTCGGGAAGAAGGTCCCGAACCTGGACGCGACGATCACGAAGATCATGGGCGTCGTGTGGATCGAGGAGGCCGTCGCGTTCGAGGGCGGGACGTACACGGTCACGATCGACGTGCACAACTTCACGCCGGCGGGGAAGAAGCTGAACCTCCACGCGCTGCTCCCGCGAAACGGGTGGACGCTCGGCAAGGTCGACCCCAAGCCCGCGGACGTGCGCGAGGACGGGAAGTTCACGTGGGAGCTGAAGCGGATCGGGAGCGTGGAGAAGGCGACCGTGACGTTCGAGCTCCTCGGCCTCGAGAAGGGCGAGTACGACGAGACGGACCTGTACGTGTCCGGCATCCCGCCCGAGCTCGTGATCGGGGCCGAGCCGCTGCCCGGGGACTGGGAGCTGAACTACAAGGAGTTCGAGCAGGAGGAGGCACCCGCCGTCGCCGCGGAGGAAGAGGACGAGATCGACTACGACGAAGCGGAGGAGAAGCTCGACGATGAGTAGGAAGCAGGCGCCGAAGAAGGGGACGGGCGGGGCGCAGGGCGCGGAGAGCGCGGTCGAGGAGTTGCACACGATCGCGACGGAGATCTACGAGGAGCTCCTCGACGGCCAGGTCCCGAAGATGACGCTCCCCCTCCGCACGAAGGCGAACATCCGGTTCGATCCGCGCGCGTCGGTGTGGAAGTACGGGTCCCTCAAGGGCGTGCGGTCCGCGAAGAAGCTGAAGGGCGCGCTGATGCTCCTGCGGACGATGTACGTCCTCGACTTCATCAAGGAGATGATCGACGGGAGCAAGTCGTCGACCTTGCGAGAGATGTACTACATCTCCGAGGGATGGGACCTCGCGAAGTTCCATTCCCAGGACGAGTCGAACCTGCTCGCGGAGGACCTCGAGATCATCACCGAATGCATGCGGGAGGACTTCAAGCTCCGGCCCGAGGAGTCCGGCGCGTCCGGGATCGGGAACGGCACGATGGAGGAGATCACGCGGAACGGGGAGCGGCGCCGGATCAACTGCCGCGACGACGTCGGCGACGCGGGGTACACGATCCCGTACAACGTGGAGAAGGAGAAAGTCAAGTTCGTGAACGCGGACGCGAAGTTCATCCTCGCGATCGAGACCGGCGGCATGTTCGACCGGCTCGTCGAGAACGGGTTCGACGAGGACGGGAAGTGCATCCTCGTCCACCTCAAGGGGCAGCCGTCGCGGAGCACGCGGCGATTACTGAAGCGGTTGAGCGAGGAGCTAAAGATCCCCTGTGCCACGTTCAGCGTTGGCGGGGACGAAAGAGTGCTCGTGTGGGAGGATGGTCGTCTCAAGCCCGTTACGATCGGCCCGTTCGTCGATGGCCTCATGGCCAAGGAGGGCACCACGAAGCGCAACGTTCCCATTGAGCATGAGCGCACCTCAGTCGAGCATCTCGATCTCGAGGTGCCGACGGTGACTGGCGATGGTTCGCTGCTCGTCCGCGCGAAAGTCTCGGCAGTCATTCGCCACCCGTCGCCGCCAGAATTGTTCGAAGTACGGACTGCGTATGGGTTCGCCGCCAAGGTGACGGGCACCCACAGCGTCATGGTCCTCGAGAATTTCGCGCTCGTCCCAAAGGCGGTAACGGAATTGAAGGCAGGCGATCTTGTCGTCGCCGCGATGGGCTTGCCCCGCGTGGAGGGGGCCTCGGGACTGGATGTCGTCGAGCTCCTCCGCGAATCCCGGCTGTGGGAACGGCTCCGGACGAGCGTACGGCGAAGCGGGAGACGCCTCCGGTTGGCGGAGGCCCTCGCACGGGGCGACACAGACTTCACGATTTCCGTGGGCTACAGCGATATCGCGATTCCCCGACGAATACCGATTTCCCAGTCCCTTGCAAAGCTCCTTGGATATTTCGCGGCCGAGGGTTCCGCATCCGCCCGTGGCATCACTTTGTCGTTCGGCAGCCACGAGGAGGACCTCATCGAGGATGCGACGCGGTGCATTCGGCGCACCTTCCCGGGCGTCCACATCACCCGCTCAGTGCCGCACCCGTACGAGGTCCAGCTCGTTTTTGGCGGCGCTCTGATCGCTGAAGTACTTGAGGCGATCGGCACCGGGCATGACGCGCATTCTAAGTCGGTGCCTTGGCCCGTCTTTTCCATGGCCCGCGAGGACCAACTCGCGTTCTTGACGGCCTACATCACGGGAGGCGGTCATGCCCGTCGAAGGATGGGAGGCGCGGCAATTCAAATGACGACGGTTAGCCGTCCGCTGGCTTCCGATATCCTTTCCCTTTGCTCTCAACTGGGATTGAACGCGGCGGTCCATCGCCGAAAGTCAGCGCCGTCCGCCGTCGCCCCAGCACACGCGGACGGGTCCGGTCACAGTCTCGTATACGACGTTTGCCTATACGGGGAACTCGCCCAACTTCAGGGGTTTCGCGAACTCCTCGATCGAAATCGAGGAGAGGGGGCCGTCGCAAAGCAGCGGATCAACAGCAAGTATCTCGCGGTTCCGAGCGAGATCATCTCGGAGGACCTCCGCCGCATCATCCGTCGCTGTAACCAGGGCAAGGGCGTCGGCCGATTCAGTGACGTATACTGGGGCTGCAAGCGAATCACGTACCCGGTCTTGGCAAAGTTTCTCGCCAACGTCCCTGATGGGAAAAGCGAACGATTGGACTTCCTGCGAAGGCTGATCGCAAACCGGGTGGCTGTCCTACCGGTTCGCAGGGTGCTGAAGGTTGCTGCTGCGACCCCCTACGTCTACGACCTCGAGGTCCCGGGCGCGCAAACATTCCTTGGGGGCATGGGTCCGGTCTGCCTCCATAACACCGACGGCGATCCGTGGAGCTTCCGGATCCACGCATCCGTCGCGTTCGGGGCGATCAAGACCGCACACATCTCCGAGTACCTCGCGACGCCGACGACGGAGTTCGTGGGCATCACCGCCAGCGACATCGTGAACTACGAGCTGCCGACGGACACGCTCACGCCGCGCGACATCGGGGCCCTCAACGCGGAGCTGTCGGACCCGCGCTTCAAGGACGAGTTCTGGAAGCACGAGATCGAGCTGAAGTACGGCCTCGACTTCGTCACGGACCGGTACCTGCCGGAGAAGCTCGGCGAGATCGGCCTGATGCGCTAGAATTCCGCCTCAGAACTGCCGCCCGCACCGGAAGCACATCCAGCGCGGTGGGCCTCCGACGAACCCGATCGAGACCTTGCAGGCGGGGCAGAGGAACCGGCCGAGCGCGTACGCGTCGCGGACCTGTTCGTACGTCCGTACCCGCCCACTGATCCGCATTCGCAGCGGGATCGAGGCGAGGAGGGCGATCGTGAGGAAGAGGCCGCCGGAGATGCCGAGGAACGCGCCCGTCGGAGAGAGGAGCGAGAGGAGGAGCGGGTAGTAGATCGCGTACGCGCCGTAGTTGACGCGCGACGCGCTCTTGTAGATCGACTGAACGGGGCCGAGGCCCGGGTCCCCGACCTCCTTCAGGATGCGGACCTTGAGCCGGACGGCCGTGTAGATTGAGGACACGAAGAGGAAGATGAGGCCGACGACGAGGGCGGCGATCAGCGAGACCGCGTCCTGCGTCCGCGAGAAGGCGACGAGCGCGGCGAGGAGCCAGAAGAGGAGGTAGAGGGTGACGGGGATTGAGAGGAGGGTGTTGTAGAGCACGAGGAGCTTCGCCTTCAGGATCAAGCGCGCACCCGCGTGCCTTTTCAGGGGCGGGACCCGACCTTCATCCTTGCGGCCCCATTCTCACGCGCCGCAATGGCGGCCCTAGCCGGGTGGCTGGGCCTTCCCGGGAAAGCCTTGATACCCCGGGTTCGCATAGTCGCATGCGGAGACGACCTGTGGCGACGTGCCCTCGATGCGGATTCTCGCGATTCGGTCTGCGGACGCTCCCTTGCCTCTACTGCACGCTCCCGGGCTGCGAGCGATGCATGGTCGTGTTCGGGGCGACCGTCACGCGGGAAGGAAAGCGGACGCCGCAACGCGTCTGCTCCTGGGAACACTTCGAGAGTTGGGCGGGCTACTACGTGGCCCACGGCCACGTCGTCCAACCGTGGGGACACGCGTGGGCGCTGTCGACCGTCGTCTTGGACCCCGCCGCGGCGAGCCGCGCGCTCCTCCTGCAGGCGCGGCAGTTCGAGACCGCCGAGCGCCTCGAGGACTCCGCGCGAACGTACGAGCTCATCGGGATGGCGAAGGAGGCGGGCGAGCTCCGGCGGCGGGCGCGCCAGCAGACCGTCACGTCGGTCCAGGTCGACATCAACCACCTCGTCGAGCAGATCCGGAAGGGCGGGTTGAGCACGACGTACACGTGCCCCGCGTGCAAGAGCCCGATCCCGATCTCCTCGTCGACGACGCCGGACGCGCTCCGATCCTGCGGATATTGCGGCTCCACGATCCAAACGACGGACCTCGTGCGGTTCCTCGCTCGCGTCGTCGGACCGTGATCCGGCGACGAAGCGCGGCGTCGATTCATAGAGTTTGTAAACGCCAGAGTATATCTATTCGGGGACGCCATGATGGGAATGGATGTCAGCGAGCTCTTCCGCTCCGGACCGAGTCGCCGTGGTCACGGGCGCGAGCCGAGGCCTCGGACGGGTGTTGGCGGGCTTCCTCGCGAAACAGGGCTACGGGCTGATCGTCACCGCGCGGGGCGAGGCGGAACTCACCGCCGCCACGAAGGAGTTCCGGACGAACGGGTCCCGCGTCGTCGCGATTGGCGGGGACGTCAGCGAGGCCGCCCACCGCCAACGCGTGATCACCGCCGCCGACGGATGGGGGCGGCTCGACCTCCTCGTGAACAACGCCTCGGAGCTCGGGGACTCGCCGATGCCCCGTCTCGCGGACGCCTCGCGCGGGAGTTTCCTCCGGGTCGTCGACGTGAACGTCCTCGCACCCCTCGCGATGATCCAGGACGCGCTCCCCCTCCTCCAACGTTCGCGCGGCCTCGTCGTGAACATTACGAGCGACGCCGCGGTCGCCGGCTACCCGGGCTGGGGCGTGTACGGCGCGAGCAAGGCGGCCCTCGACCTCGTCTCGAAGACGTTGGCGGGGGAGCTCAAGGACCGCGGGATCGCCGTCGTCAGCGTCGACCCCGGCGACATCCGGACGAAGATGCACCAGGACGCGTTTCCGGGCGAGGACATCTCCGACCGTCCGCTCCCCGAGGTCACGCTCCCGTTCTGGGCGTGGCTCCTGTCGCAGCCGCCGATGGCCGTGACGGGCGGGCGCTTCCGGGCCCAGGCGTCCGTATGGGAGGTGCCGACGTGAGGACGGGGGATCTGACGTTCGCGCGGCCCGCGGATCGCGTCGCCCACGAGCCGCCCGAGGTCCGCGGACGGTCGCGCGACGACGTGCGCTTGCTCGTCACCGTCGGCAGGGAGTCCCGCCACGCGCGGTTCGAGGATCTTCCGACGTTCCTGCACGCGGGCGACCTCCTCGTCGTGAACGAGAGCGCCGCGATCCCCGCCAGCTTGCCCGCGGACGGGCGTCTCGGTCCGATGCTCCTGAACCTGTGCACGCGGTTCCGCTCGGACCTGTACCTCGCGGAGCCCCGATGGGCCGCGGGGAAGCCCGGACCGATGCCCGTGCGCTCGGGCGACACGATCTCGGTCGGCCCCGCCAACATCCGCCTTCTCTCCGAGTACCCGGGCATCCCCCGCCTCTGGTTCGCCCTTGCGGACCGACCGTTCGACGGCCTCGTCGCGGACGTCGGGCAACCGATCCACTACGGGTACACGGACGCGTGGCCCATGGATGTCTACCGAACGATGTTCTCGCACGTCCCTGGCAGCGCGGAGATGCCTTCCGCCGCGCGACCGATCACACCCCGGATTCGCGGGATGCTGGACGAGGCCGGCGTGCTGATCGCCCCGATCGTGCTTCACACAGGGGTCTCGAGCCTGGAGATTGAGAGCGAAACCGTCGAGGGGCAGGCGATGTACCCCGAGCCCTTCGTCGTGTCCCCGGAGACCGCGTTGGCGGTGAACCGGACCCACGCCGCGGGCGGCCGGGTCGTCGCGGTCGGCACGACGGTCGTGCGCGCGCTCGAGTCCGCGTGGACGCCGGAGGGCGTGCGGCCCGTCCATGGATTCACGCGCGTGTTCGTGAACCCGGACCGCGGCGTGCACGCGGTCGACGGTCTGCTCACGGGGTTCCACGATCCGGTCACGAGCCACCTCGCGCTCCTCGCCTCGTTGCTCGGCATGGATGGCGTCCGGCGCGCGTACGCGGAGGGGGTGCGCGGCCGGTATCTGTGGCACGAGTTCGGGGACAGCCACCTCGTGTCGAGGTTGGCGGGTTCCGGGTAGCGAGGTTCCGGCGCGAACGGTTCCCTGCCGCCCATGTTCCATGCGCGCGAAGGGTTTATCGCTGGCTGGCGGCATCGCGTCGCGTCATGGCCACCACCCTCGTCCAAATCGCGGAGAGTTTCCTCGAGTTCGCCCGCCAAGAGGCTCGGGCGGGTTACGAGCAGAGGGACGAGCGGCGGATCCGAGACGCCGCGGAGAAGGCGTGGCTCGCGGCGACCCAGGCCGTCGACCATGCGATGCGGACCCACGGGTGGACCCCGCCCGCCGGGTCGGGCGCCCACGTCGCCCGACACCAGTTCCTGGAGGAAATTGGCCGCCGCGACCTGTCGGGAAAGCTCGGCTATTTCTAGGACCGCCTCCACGGCACCATCTTCTACGGCGGAGGGGTGCCCGTGCGGGATGTCATGAACGCGATCCTCGACGAGGTCGCCCAGTTCGTCGCAACGTTCCGCGCGAGCGTCTGAGCCGAGCGCGAAGGTTCATATATAACGCGATATATCGCGACCGCCAATGGCGCTCATCGAGGCCCGCGGACTCTCGAAGACCTTCAACGGTCAGCCGGCCGTCAAGGCCCTCGACCTGGACGTCGAGGCGGGCGAGATTTATGGCTTTCTCGGGCCGAACGGTGCGGGGAAGACGACGACGATCAAGATGCTCCTCGGCCTCACGCGGCCCACGCAGGGCGGGGCGACGATCGGCGGGAAGAAGGTCGACCTCACGCACACGGAGTTCCGCCGCCAGATCGGGTACCTGCCGGAGCGGATCGCGTTCTACCCGAACCTCACCGCCGCGCAGACCCTCTCCTTCTTCTGCGAGCTGAAGCGCGCGGACAAGGCGCAGATCCCGACACTGCTCGAGCGCGTGGGCCTCACGGAGCACGCCAAGAAGGGCGTTGGCACGTACTCGAAGGGGATGCGACAGCTCCTCGGG
>VBMQ01000026.1:0-15760 GCA_005878375.1 Methanobacteriota archaeon
GGGCCGGAAATTCGGGATGGCGGGGCGGCACGAGCGTGTTCGGACGATATCCCTGCAGCCGCGGGAGAATCCAAGGCGGGGTTGAGCTCGGCGCGCCGTCGGGGCACGGGAAGCCGGAGATCAGGACGCCGTCAATGTTTCTTGGTGGGAACGTTCCCGGGGTGTTCACGATCAGGGACCGCGGGAGGAATTCCCAGAGGCTCCCGGGGATCGAGCCTGGCAAGTTCAGATCGAGGGACCTGTTCGCGAAGTTCGGCCGCGCGAACCAGTAGATGCCGAGCTTGCCCGGATTCTTCCCGGTCGCATAGCACTTCCACGCGGGAATCGTGACCGGGGGCTTGCACGTCTCCAACCGTCCGGAGCCACTGGTCCAACAACGTCCAATCCGCGCTGTCGAGACCGACGACGGCGACCTTCATGATGCGAAGCGCCTCCCCCGCCAACGGCGGTGAATGGCCGCAATCGGTCGTGCCCAGCCGCGATAACCCTGGAGCCGCTCATGCTCGACGAGCGTCGCGCCGAGCGCTTCCTTTCGCTGGTCGAACCCTGGTCCGAGCTCGACCTTCTTCGTTCCGAGGTCGATGAGCCGCTGCACGGCTAGGAACCCCAGAACGAGGCCCGGGGATCCGAGCGTGAACGAACGGTCGTACGACATGATCTGCTCAAAGTATCGGACCCCGTCGAACGCGCCCGCGTTCCACGCGACTTGCTCTCCCGAGATCTCAAGGGTAAACCCCACGAACATCCCCCGTCCGGCCAGAAGCGTTGCGCCTTCCTCGAGGAACTGGCCCACGCGCTCGTCCCCGAACCAGCCCGCGCGATCCGTTCCCGCCGACCACCTCCCATGGTTTTCGATCATCCGGTGGACGACCGCGCGAGCGCCTTCAGGACTCCGCGCGACACGAACCTCGACATCGCCCGACGCGCTCAACCGGTTGGACTTGCGACGGAAGTCACGACGCGCGTTGGACGAGAGGGACGCAAGGAAGGCCTGCCACGACGGCGGCAAGGAAAGGCCGACGTACGGCTGCCGATCCAAAGGCACGCCGTTGCGAGGGGCGCCGAGGACCTCGTGCGCGGCCGCGTGCGTCCGTGACGTCGGTGGAAGATACCCGAAATCCCATTTTGTCGCGCCCCACCGGGCCGCGTGACGGAGAATCGCACGCACGCTTTCCGATTCCGCGGCGGCGACCTCCGAATAGAGAACGTCTCCCGGATAGCCGACGTTGTTTCCGACAAACTTGAGGGTCTCGACGGAAAACGGCCCGAAGGGATCGTCGGAGAGCATGAACGGCCCGAACCCCACAAGCTCGCCGCCGCGCCGGGCGGTCACGATCCGGCACGTGTCCAGACCGCCGACAATCCTCGCCCACAGCGCGAGGTAGTCGGGCGCGAGGAATGGAGAAGTGCCAGCCCGATCACGAAATCGGGGCCAGTCCGCGGACAACTCCCGAACCGCTTCGGACAGTGCCAACTCCTCGATTCGCAGGCCGTTGGCCGCGCTCTCAGTCCCTAGGTCGGCCCATGGTCCCATGGCGCCGGCCGTGGCCGCGTGTGACGTGGCGTCCCCACCTTTGACGGGGTCCCATTCGGAGTCCCCTCTAGGTTCCAATCGACACGGCCGACATCACCGGTGTTCGGGGTGACGGATTCGCATCGACTTGTAAGCCCAAGACCGGATACCTCCCCCCCAATCTCGCCCGATTAACGTGGAGTCCCTCAACCAGATTCACCGGGTCCGGGAGTTCTTCCGGGAGGAGTACGACCGGGCCTTCCGGCACGAGCATTGGCACGTCGGGATCGTCGACGCCCCCATCCATTCCTTTCTCGAAGGGGACCGGCGGCCGGACGTCCGCTGGCTGCCGCTGCCCCCGCACGGGAAGTACTTCGCCGACCCGTTCGGATTGGAACGGGCGTCGGCGACGACCATCCTGTTCGAGGAGTTCGATTTCCGGACCCAAAAGGGCGTGATCTCATGGGTCGAAGAAGAGGCGCACGGCTTCTCGCGCCCGGAGGTCGCCATCGAGCTCGACGTCCATGCCTCCTATCCGTTCCTGATCGAGCGGGACGGGGCGGTGTTCTGCATCCCGGAGACCGCCTACGGGGGCGAGGTCTCGCTGTATCGCGCGTCCGACTTTCCCTCCCGCTGGACGAAGGATACGACCCTGCTCCCGCGGGTCGCCGCGCTCGACAGCACCGTGTTCGAGCACGACGGCCGCTTTTGGCTGATGTGCACGGACCTCGAAGACGGCCCTTTTTCTAAGCTCCGACTGTGGTACGCGCCCGATCTCCGGGGGCCGTGGACCCCGCACCCCGCCAACCCGGTGAAGACCGACCTGGCCTCGGCGCGCCCCGCCGGCACACCCTTCACTTGGGAGGGGGAGCTGTACCGGCCCTCCCAGGACTCATCAAAGACGTACGGCGGGTCCGTGGTCCTGAATCGCATCGTCCGACTCACGACGACGGATTTCCGCGAGGAGCGGGTCGCGACCGTCGGGCCGTTCCAGGATGGCATGCACGCGCACGGCGTCCACACCCTGGCCGCGGTTGGGGACCGGACGCTCGTCGACGGCAAGCGGTTCGCCTTCGAGGGCCGGATGATGGCCCGGAACCTTCGCGACTCCGTTGGGAATCGCTGGCCTCGGACGTTTCTTGGCGCCTAGGGACCACCGTTCTTCTCCGGGCCTCGTCCGTTGAGCCACAACTCCCTCAGACAGGGCTCGGAGCCAGTCGACGTGAGCCCGCCAGTCGAACCTCGACTGGACCAGGTATCGCCCGTTCACACCGAGGCGACGCCGTGCCGCAGGATCGTCCAACAGCATGGCGACCGCAGCTCGGAACGCTGCCGGATCGTCCCGGACCAACACATCGTGGCCGTCTCGAACGGGGAGACCTTCGCATGCCTTCGATGTGGCCACGACCGCGCGACCGGCGGCGAGATACGTGAGAATCTTCACGCGCGTCCCGCTTCCGTGCGCGAGTGGAGCGACGCATACCGCGGCATCGCGGAGGGTTTCGGTGAGGTCCGGAATCCTTCCCGTGATGGTTACATTCGGCGCTGCGAGGCCCTGAGGCGGATTCGATCCGACCAAGAGGAAACGGGCGTTGGGAATGTGTGGAGCCAAATCTCTCACGATCATCTCCGCGGCCTCGCGATTTGGCATATAGTTGTAGTCTCCCACGAAAACAACGGCACGGGATTCAGAGCGTTCCGGCAGAATCGGAATCCGACGCGCGTCCACGCAATTCGGAAGGACGCGAACCCCCGAAGCGGATTCCGGGCACTCCGAGAGAATGGCCTGGCGATCGGTCTCGGAGGTCACGAACGTTCGGGCGGCGCCTCTGATTGCCTGGACTTCGAAGCGCTTGGCACGCCTCAAGAGTCGCGGCACCAACCATCTCCGGACCGTTGGTCGCCGCCCGAGCCATCCACGGAAGAATGGGGCGTTCGCCATCTCATATGCAAGGAGATTCCAGTACACGTTGTGCTCGTCGAGGATGAGGGGCACCCCCCGTCCGTACTGGTGCAGTCCCATGAGGTCCAAGGACTCCATTACAACGAAGTCCGGCGCGTCCGTCGATTCGCGGGCAGGAAAATCCGTCCGGTAGTACGTACGGAGCCGACCCAGCCGGGTGCGCATCGTGTCGGGCACGCGAAGCGTTCGGTATTCGACTCCCGGCACTCGCGGGCCATCGAACCAATCGGTGAGGATCACGCGGACCTCCGCGAACGTGGAAAACATCGAGATCAGTCCGTGCACGCGGGCGCCGAATCCCCCGTGCTCGGGGTCGGCGCTCGACGTGATGATCTCGACCTTCACGCCCCGGCCCCCTCGGGGACTGCGGACGACCCGTCGATGATCGCTTCGAGCTGAGGGAGGTACGAGTCCCAGTCGAACCGCCGTTCGACCAGTCGACGCGCCGCGTCCGCCATCGCCCGCCTCTCCCCGTCGTTCGTGAGCGCGCGCTCGATCGCACGAAGGAAGTCCTCGTCCGAGCCCGCCACATACGCATGCACGCCGGGACGGAGGTCGGGAATCCCGTCGGCCGCGAACCGCGTGAGGACGAGAGGCGTCCCCACTGCCATGCTGTCGAGGACTTTCGTGAGGACGCCCACGCCTCGGCGCACGGGGACGATGCACAGCGTCGCGGACCGGATGCAACCGTAGATGTCGGGGACGAATCCGATGGGACGTACGAGCGGGTGAAATGCCATCGGTGGGATGTCGCGACCGGCAATCTGGATTTCGCACCGGACTCCATTCCGCTCGAGGCTCGGGGCTAGGACGTCGTTCACGAATTCCAGGGCTTCGAGGTTCGGCTCGTATCGGAAACTTCCGAAGAACAGTAAGATTGGCGTTTCGCTCCCATCCTCAGGAGGCGTCGGCGTGCCCACCGCCAAATCGATGTCGGATAGACGAACGCACAAGGGCAGCACGCGGATCTTCGAGGGGGACAGGCCGAGCCCTTTGTACGCTTCGGCATCGATCGGGGAGACGGTGACGAGGACATCGACCCGTTGGCCGAGGAAGCGTTCGAGCCAAGTAATCATCCGGATGGACAGCGGGCCCTTCCCGAGACTCCGGTAGAACAGAACCCCGTTGCCGTGGCTGTCCCAGACGCAACGAATCCCCAGGATCTTCGCCACGAAGAGTCCGGCGAGTGCGTGGTGCGCGGTCTCGCAGAACACGATTCCGGCCCCGCGCCGTCGCGCCAGGAGAATCCCGCGGATCCCGAGGACGGCTTTGTCCACAGGGTACAGCAAGGCACGCAGCCACTTCGCGCGCGAAGGGTCGTACAGGATGCGATCCCACGGAGCCGAGAGCCCGATGACGTCGTGCCTCTCTTTCAGGGTCCGGAGCAACATCGGCGTCCTCTCGGAGGTCGTCGCCTCCTTCGCTTGGGGGATGAAGAGGACGCGTGCGGGCTCGTCGCCCATCTTCGGGTCGGACGGGGACTGGCGGTTCATCACGATCTCACCCGTGAACCTCATACATCTGCGTCCATCCGTTGTCGTAGATGAGGGAGTAGTTCGAGCGGGCGTCGGCGTACGGCTGGTAGATGTTGATACCGTACCACTGGCGGTACCACAGTTGGGCGGTGGGATCGTAGACGGCGTAGACAGCCCCCGGCGCACTCAGCTCGTCGAGCGGCGTGGGCCACTCTTGGGCGAACCCGAGACGGATGACCGGCACCCGAGACCCGGGGTCGAGCCAAATCGGCTCGGGAAACTTGCCGTCGACGGCGACGGAATACGGTGGAAGCCGGTTCACAAAGTCCGCCGCAGCGATCGACTCGGTGGGGACGATGTTGAACGCCTCAAGGTAGTAAGCCGTGGACGCGGTGGCAACGCTCGCGCCGACGAGGAGAATCACCACGGCCGTCTTCGCCGCGCGTGGAATCTGGATACGCCTCAAACCGGCGAAGCACAACGCCGGCGCGAACGTCGCGAAAAGCAGAATCGACCGGTCGTAGAACTGTCCGCTGAACGCAAAGATGTCGGCCACCGCCACAACGCCCAGCCCGATGAGCGCCGCCAACACGAACCGGAACTCGTTTCGCGCGGACCGATCGCGGAACAGCACTGCGAGCGAGGCGACGCCGACGAGCCCGTACAGTCCCAGGCTGGCAGACCGGATGAGCGGGGCCAACGGAAACACGTTTTGAGCCGTCCGCGCCGTCACCAGGTTCAGGGTTTGCTCTGGTACATTCAGCAACACGTCCATGCGCGCGATGACCGCGGTCCGCGCCGCCTCCGAGGATCCGATCGCGAGGAAGAAGAGCCAAGAGAGCCACACGGTTGTGAACGTAACTGCGATGCGTGCCCAAGACCGCCCGTCGCGGTTGCCCGTTGCCCGGGACGATCGAAATAGTCTTGGAAGAATCGAGAGGACCGCGAAGGCGCTCAAGATCGTAATCAGGAGGATCGCGGAGGTCGGATGGGACACGACGAGGCTGACGAATAGGGTCGCGCAGATGAAGCGCCACTTCGTCTCCGGCCGACGCACGATCGCCAGGATCAGCAAGGCGAGGATGAATCCCAGCGATTGGGGAGACACATGGTACTGGGCCCAGACGGCGAACAGCGCCGTCGGGACCGCCGCCGCCCGAGCCGTCGCGTCGGGGACGATCGAACGGAGCAGCTCGAACATCGCGACGAATGTGATCGCCCCCACCAGGAACGGGAAGAGGCTCAGAAACGCGAGAGGGGTGACGGCGGTCGCCCCCGCCAACGTCCACATGATGAGGAACGCGCCGGGCCAGTTCACCGAGTAGGCCGACGGGTCTCCGGATGCGATCCGTCCCGAAAGCGCGAGTTGCTGTGCTTGGGCAAAGTGCATGTACGCGTCCCAGTAGCGGGGCGTCGGCTCGAAGAGGGATGGCGTCCCCGCCAACACCGCGAGCAGGATCGCGCCGGTCACGACCACGAGGGCGTTCGACGCCTGTCGGTACGCGAGGAGCGCCGCGAAGGCGATTAGCGCGAGGCCGAGCCAGTACGTCGGCGGGAGCATCTGGAACAGCCCGAGCTGGGCGCGGAGGGGGACTTGGTAGACTTGCGCGCCAACGCCGGAGAGGATCACGATTAGGAGTCCCGCGAACGCGTACGCGAGGACGAGGCTTGCTCGCACGCTCCGTGATGCCTTTGGCGGCGAAGTCACGAATGTTTCGCCCGATTCGTCGCTCCGTGGCAGGACGCTCTCTCGCGGGCCTGGGGACAGTCGCGCCGCGAACTTACGCCGCCACTCCACGATACACCTCCAACAAGTTCTGGGCCACGACGGGCAGCGCGAAGAGACCCTCGGCCCTCCGGCGGGCATTTCGGCCGTACGCCCGCCGCCGTTCCTCGTCCTTCAGCAGAGCGAGCACGGTCCGCCCGAACGCCTCGACGCGTCGTTCGGGCACAACGTCACCGGTCACGCCGTCGAGGACAATGTCCCGAACGGCGCCCACGTCCGTGGTAATCGACGGCCGCCCGCAGGCGCCCGCTTCAATCAACGTGAACGGCAGGAGATCGTTCTCGCTCGTGCACAACGCGATGTCGGCGGCATTGTACAGATCGACCATGTCTTGGCGGGCGAGACGGCCGAGGAACTTCACCGCGCCCCCGAGCGCGAGCGCACCGGAGAGCGCCCTGAGGTTCCCGAGTTCTGGGCCGGACCCCCGGATCGCCAAACGCACGTTCGGTTCTCGTCCGATCAGCCACTTCATGACGTGCAGGGCGAAGTCGATTCCCTTCGATCGATGAAGGCGCCCGACGATGACCAAGATCCGCGCGTCCTCGGGCCATCCCAAGGCCGCGACGGAATCGGGACTGCGGGCCGGTGCGTACGCATCCGTGTCAATCCCGGTCGGAATCCACCGCGTGATCTGCGGGCCCTCGACACCAAGCTCGCGAAGGAACCCCCGCGCGCGGGTCGTCCTCGGGATGAACCGACGTCCGTTCGCACGAACGCAGGCGCCGAACATCGACTCGAACGCCCGCTGGTACAGGGATCCCGGGAAACGCATGTGCCGGAACGTCTCCTGCCATACGACGAGGGGGACCGAGTGCTCCTGCGCCACGAGGGAGGAGAAGAAGGTCGAGGGCTGATGGAACTCCTAGACTTGGATGACGTCCGCCTCCCGGAGCGCGGGATGGCGGACAAGTTCGGGGGTGACGGGAACGAGTCCGGGGTGGAACGGAATGCGAAGGCGCGTGGGGACCGGCGCGACCCGGAGATGGTCGGAGAGGACGTGCTCCTGGCCGTCCATGTACATCTCGCCGAAGAGGACGGTCACGTGGTGACCCTGGCGCGACAGCGCCGCCCCGAGTTCCACGTGGTTGGTTTCCCGGAGGGCGTTGGGATCCGCGGTCAACGACGGGAGATTCGGCCGAAAGAGGAAGTCCCGCGCGGTGTAGGCCGGCGTCGAGGAAACCGGATTGACGAGGGCGACGTTCATGGGACGCCACCGCCCGGGACCGTTCCGGTAGGTGCGGGGTGCGACGAGTCGATCGAGGACCCGTTGTCCCGCGCCACGTCGAGGTATCGGCGAAGGTAGGCCTCGGGATGGTGATAGCGCTCGTAGGCCTGTCGCGCGCTCGCGCGGAGCCCCGCCGAATCCCCGCCCTGCTCGAACCGGTCGACCGCCGCACCGATGTCCTCGGACGTCGGTTCGAAGGAGAACCCCGTCGCTCCGTCGTGCAGCATCTCGACGAGCCCGCCCCGTCGCGAGACCAGGAGGGGGGTTCCGCACGCGAGTGCTTCGACGGCCGCAAGCGGCGCGTTCTCCGGCCAGAGGGACGGGATCACGAGCGCGCGCGCTCCCCGGTAAAGTCCGATGAGACGGTCCCGCGAAACCCATCCCTCGACTTGAACGCGGGCGCGACGGCGCCGTGCAAGCTGCTTCAGACGCCGCGAGAGCGAGCCGCGACCGACGACCCGGACCGGGAAGGAGCGGCGCAAGGACGCCGTGACGAGTTCGGAGACGCCTTTGTGGGCCTCGAGGACGCCCACGAACAGGAAATACCCCGGCTCGGGCCCGGGTTGCGTCGGCGTCGAATCCGGCGCGAAGTTCGGGATGTGGACGACGGGGCACGCGACCGCGGGTTGGATCGCGTCCGCCATGTATCGGCTCGGGGCGATCGCGCAATCGATGCCGCGAAGCCCCCGCCACCCTCCCCCATACCGCCAGAGCTGCGGCGGCCGTCCGGAGAGGAGGACGCAACGGATGCACGTCGGCGTGTCGCAGGGGTACCGCCCGTACTTGAACAGGTCGCTCCGCGGACAGCGGACCCAGTAGTCGTGCGCGGTGTACAATGTACGAGCCCCGTTGTGGCGATCGAGGACTTGGAGCCCGAGGAGGGAGATGTTGTGGTGGTGGATCACGTCCGGGCGGATGCCCTCGACAAGCCCCGCGTGAAATCGGCCTACGCTCCGCGACCGCCCGAGGACGTGCGCGGCGACGGGCTGCGTCCACCCGTCGTCCGGAATCGGATGGACTCGGACGCCGTCCTCCTCGGGCGCATGGCCGTTGGGACGCCCCCGCTTCAAGGAGTACGCGGCGGGGGAGAACTCGACGTGGACTTCATGGCCTTTCGCCGCCAAGGCTCGGGCCAGGTACTGGACGTGGACGGCGTCCCCGCCGAGGTGGTACGGCGGGTAGAACGTCGTGACCATCAAGAACCGGAGTGTTTCCATGTCGTCAGTGCGTCCCCCTCATTCCGTGCACGAAATAGTTGCGCAAGACACGAATCGCGTAACGCGAGGCGAGCTCGAAGTCGTCGCGGCTTGAGAGGGCGAAGCGTACGTTCTGCCGCCACCAGCGCGGGTTCAGGTACAGCTTCGAGTAGGCGAGCTTCCGAAGCCGGTTCAGCTCCTCTTTGGTCAGGCCCTGGGTCCCGACGACGGCGTCGTCTTGGTACATCTTCCGCCAGTCGAGCTCCGGAATGACGCCTTCGCGTCGGAGCGTTTCGTACAGCTCGGTTCCGGGATACGGGGCGAGCACGTTGAACTGGGCCCCGTTCGGCAACGTTCGCATCGCGAACCGGATCGTGTCCATCGCGCTCTCCTCGGTCTCGCCCGGCAGTCCGAGGATGAAGGCGCAGTACGTTTTGATCCCCGCCTCCTTCGCCCACTGGATCGCGTGCGCCGCCTGCTCGACGGTGGCCTGCTTGCTCACCTGGTCGAGCACGCGCTGGTTCCCAGATTCCACGCCGAACGAGATGCCACTGCAGCCCGCGGCCCGCATCGTCCGGAGGAGCTCCGGCTCAACGAGGTGGACGCGCGTGTTGCAGTACCATCGGATGTCGAGGCCCTCGCGCCGCATCCCCTCGCACAGTTCTCGGACCCGCTTCTTGTTCATCGTGAACGTCTCGTCGAAGAACGAGACCGTCCGGATGTCGAACCGTTCCTCCAGATAGCGCAGCTCCTCGAGGACGCTGTCCGCGGACCGGAACCGCCAGGCGGTGCGGGCGACCGTGCAGAAGGAGCAGGCATACGGGCACCCCTTGCTCGCGTACATGATCGTGAACGGCTTGCACGCGGGCGCCGAGATGAAGTACGGATCGAGGGACGGGAGGAGGTCGTACGCCGGCATGGGGAGCGCGTCGTAGTCCTTGATGGGCGTGGCGTCCGAGGTCACGACGACGTGGCCGTCGTTGCGGAACGCGAGACCCGGGACCAACTCGAGGGGGCCGCCCTGCTCGAGGGCTTCGATGAGTCGAATACCGACGCTCTCGTACTCGTGGCGGAGGAAGATATCGACCCCGGGGGCGTCCGCCATGACGTCCCGGGGGACGGTCCTGAGGGTCCAGCAGAGGCCAATCGTGCGCGCGTCGGGTTGAACGTGCTTCGAAACGCGCGCGACCGATGTGTCATGGTTGAAGGTCGTCGGGGTGAACCGGAAGATCAGCGCGTCGTACGGCGCGCTCCGGAGCCACGCCTCCGCCTCCGCCATCGTCGCGTCCGCCCCGTTCGCGTCGAGCAGGCGGACCGAGTGGCCGGCGTCCCGGAGGAGGGCGGCGAGCTGCAACAGGCTGTACGGCTCGAGGACGGAATACCGCTCGGGGACCTCACAGCGCTCTTCCCTCACGACGGAGATCCCTTCGAACCGCGGAGGGTTCACGAGAGCGACCTTCATGAGGCCTCACCGCACACCTGTTCGTAGAAGTGGAACGTCCGGTCTGCCATCTGATCGAGGGAGGCGTTGTCCGCGACCCAGGATCGAGCCCGAGCCGCAACGCTTCGGGCAAGAGTCGGGTCGGACAGCACGGCTTCGACGCGATCGACGAGGCCGTCGACGTCGCCCGGCGGGAAAAGCCATCCGGATTCCCCGTCCACCACGAGCTCCCGCACGCCACCTGCCGCGGCTGCGATGAGGGGCGTTCCGCACGCCATCGCTTCCAGCGCCACCATCGGACAGCTCTCGGAGAAGCTCGGCAGGACGACTGCGTCCGCGCGGCGGTACAGGTACGGCATCTCGTCGTAGGGGACGGGCCCCAGGAACGTGTATCGGTCCCGGTCCAACCCGAGTTCCCCCGCAAGCGCCCGCCAGGGAGACGGGTCTCCTGGGCCCGCGAGGATGAGACGCACCTCGGGATCAAGGTGTGCGAGCGCCCGGAGGAGAGTGCCCACTCCCTTAAGCGCGAGGAGCCGGCCTGCGAAGAGGAGCGTGGGTCGCGCGGGGTCGTCCATGGGACCCGGCTCGCGGGCTCCGTCCCCAAGACGGCCCGTGTCGACGCCGTTGGGGATGACTTCGGAGATCCGGGGGGCGAGGCGGTAACCCCCGACCGCATGATCCCGTACGAACCGTGAGACGAAGATCATCGCGGGCGTCCTCCGAAGGTACCGCCGCTCGCACGCTCGGAACAACCAGCGCCAGCGGGCGATCGAGCGCTCCGAACCGTTGAGAGGGACGGACTCGTCCGCCCGAAGGGTGCCTTCGATCTGCGTCCCGAGGGTCGTGTGAACCGTCACGACGGGGGTCGCCGGCAACCGCCGCGCGCGGACAAGGAAGTCGGACATGTACGCGTGGTTCGAGTGGACGATGTCGAAGCCGAATTCACGGGCAAGGGCGGGGAGGCGGCGGAACACCGCCAATTGGAATGAGAGGCCGAGAGACCCCCCGCGGTGCCCCTCCGTGAGGATCTCGTGAACCTGGACTCCGTCAGGGGCCGGGGTCGGGCCCATCTCTGGGCCGCGGCCCGCGGTGACCACGTGGACCTCGGCGCGGTCCCGCAGGCCCCGAGCCAAGTTGTACGAATAGGTCCCGATTCCGCCCCACTTTGGAAGGAATTCGGGGGTCAGGATGCACACTCTCACGCCGCCTCCTCCGGAGTCGCGGCCGACGAGCTTTGGGGCCGGAAGGATTCGGTCGCCGGTCGGGCGAGTCGCCGCATGAGCAACCGCCATGCAATCACAAGTCCCGTCCGCAGGGGCACGAGCTTGGGTTCCCCGATGCGGGCGCCATATTGGATCGGGACCTCACGGATCCGGATCTTTCGCTCACATGCGGAGGCGAACAGGTCCGCCTCCAAATCGAATCCCTCCGCCACGAGACCCCCGCCGCGCACGGCGTCGTCGCGGAACCCCCACATTCCCGTACAGACATCGGTGACCGGGACGTGGAAGAGGAGGGTCGCGAGCCGGCTCAGGAGACGGTTTCCGAGGCGATTCATGTCGCTCATCGCTCCCTCCGCCATCGGTCCATCCATGCGGGAGCCCAGGACGATGTCCCCGCCCGACTCCAGGATCTCGACGAAACGCGTGATCTCCTCGGCGGGATAGCTCCCGTCCGCGTCCAGCATCACGAAGAATTGGTCCGCGTGAGGATTCCGCATCCGTGACTGCGCGAGAAGGTGGTCCAGCGCCTGGCGCATCGCGTTCCCCTTTCCGGTCCCGGTCTGCACGTACGTCGAGGCGCCTCGCTCCCGCGCGATTTCCATCGTCCGGTCCGTGGACTGGCCGTCGACGACCCACACGGACACATCGTAGCCTTGCACAGCCAAAGCCTGACGGGGAATCCGATCGATTACGTGCCCGATCGCGCCTTCCTCGTTGAGGGCGGGCAGGAGGACGACCACCTCACCCCTGCGGAGCGCGGCCTCCTTGGGGCGGGACGGTCGATCTGCTGGGGTCGCGCTCGGAATCTCTGTCGCCTCGGGGTCCGTCGCGTCCCCGGACATCCCGCCGGAGAAGTCCGCGTCGCCGGAATCCCACACGCCGACGTGTGCATCCGCCGCGGCGCTCAACGGCCGGCGAAGCGGCTCCGAGCAGACCCTAAGACCGCAGTCGTCTACCCCTCTCTCGTTCATTCGCACCGACGAAGGCTCCGACCGGGCGCGAAGGTCAAGAGGGGTACGTTTCGCGGCGCGGGCGGGGTGCCTCTGTGTGCGCGACGCGACCAAGTCTCCCACAAAGGAACATGTTGGAACACAAAACTGGATAGTGGGGGGCCCACTCACTGGCCTCAGTCCCCATGACGGCGAAAGGAAGTGTGACCCGATCCGTCCGCATCGAGAAGGACGCGGACGAGCGCCTTCGGAACCTTGCGGATCAGAGCGACACGAGCGTGAACACGCTCGTGAACCGGGCGCTGCGGAAGTTCGTCGAATGGGACGCCTTCGGCGAGAAGTTCGGCTTCGTCACGATGCCGGGGATCATTTTGATCCGCCTGATGGACCACCTGACCGAGGAGCAGGCGCGCGAGCTCGGCACGTGGGCGGGCCGGAACCTCCTGAAGGAATACATCACGTTCTGGTTCAAGGACGTCACCCCGGAGACCCTGCTCGAGGGCTTCCCGAGACTGTTCGCGAAATACGCGCGCGCGTTCCAATACGAGGAGCACGCCGAGGACGACTATCGGGTGATCATCCTGAAGCACGGCGGGGGACCGAAGTGGTCCACGTTCTACCAAGAGGCGACGGTCACGGCGTTCCGCGAACTGGTCAACAAGGAGGTTCGGGTCGAGAAGCTGGAGAACCAAGTCGTGCTTCGCCTTCGGTTGGCGCCGGACAAAAGGATTAAGTAGGCGCAAGCCGACAGCACGAGACGTCGCCCAGTCGGAGGAGAGCGCGAACCCGTGCCGGCAAGCAATAGCGTCACCCGGACGATTCGAATCGAGAAAGACGTTGACGAATTCCTTCGGAAGTTCGCGGACCAGGAGGGCATCAGCGTCAACTTCCTCGTGAACAAGGCAATCCGGCGCCTTGTCGAATGGGACGTCTTCGCGGAGAAGTTCGGCATGGTCGCGATGCCCGCATCGATGCTCCACAAGATGATGGAGTCGATCTCGGACGAGGAAGCCGAGGAATTGGGGACCTGGGTGGGGAAGAACCTCCTCCCGGAGTTCCTCACGTTCTGGTTCAAGGAGGTCAGCCTGCAGACGGTCGTCATGGGCTACTCCCGACTCACGGCGCGGTACGCGAAAGCGTTCGAGTACGAGGAGAAGTCGAAGGAGGGACGGTGGACGATCATCCTGAAGCACGGCGGCGGGGCGCGCTGGTCGATCTACTACAACGCGCTCCTCCGCACCGCCCTAGAAGGGTTGCTGAAGGGAACAGAACTCCACATGGAGAAGACGGACGATCAGGTCATCGCGCGCTTCTCGCTGAACAAGCCGACGAGTCCTAGCTAGCCTTCGAGCGCTGCCGTTTTGGCGGCGTGGACGTCTGACCCGGGACCGGCTGACCGATGCTCGCAAGCGCCTTCCGCTCAATCGCTTCCGCAAGCCAGGACATCGTCTGCCGGAGTCCGAAGCAGACGCGGTCGATGTCGCCCTCGCCGGTGTCCACCTTCATCGTCCGGGCCATCGTCATCGCCTTGACGACCGCGGCGTTGTTCGGTCCGAAGAAGTCCTCGAAGGCCTTCCAGTACGCGGCCTGGAACGCCTCATTGTCCCTCAGACCGAGCTTCGACGCGAGGTGCACGGACCAGCCCTCCTACCTCCGCACGATCATGCCCGACCGCCCACGTGAGGCGATTGCACCGAAATTCCGCGGCTCCCAATTTCAACGGGAATGAGCCCCATCTGGTGGTCCGTCCCGCGCATCTTCGTGATCTCGAGGTACCGGACCCGTGCGTCGCCCGTGACAGGGACGAGGGAGAAGTGAAGAACCCCGTCCGCGATGAACTCCTGCATCGCGGCGCCCGCCCCCGTCGAGGCGTCCGCGTGGGGCGTCTCCGTGATCATGAGGGTCGTGCAGCCCGCCCCTCCGACGATCTTCCCGAGGAGCATGTGGGTGAACACACGGAGGTCCCCCTGCGTCTGGAACGCCTGGGTCATGGCGGTGAACGAGTCGATGACGAGGCGGACAATGTTGTACTCCTCGATGTTGCGGACGATTTCCTCCCAGATCGCAGGCAGACCTTCCGCCGTCAGCGTGGGCATCTCGAGGAAGCGGAAGAGGCCCTTCGCTTCGAGGGGCGCGATCTCAAGGCCCAGGCGATGCATGTTCCTCTGATACTGCTTCCTCCCTTCTAACATCGAGACGTACATGCCGGGCTCTTTGTGTTCCTTTGCACCGTAGTAGAGGAATTGGGAGCCGAAAATCGTCTTCCCCGTCCCGGGCCGGCCCGCGAGCGTGATCAGGCTCCCCGCCGGGAAACCGCCCTCGAGCATCTCGTCGAACCCAGGAATGCCAGTCGCGACGCGGGCGTCCTCCTCGATCGCCTTCACGTTCGCCTCGCTCTTGCTGTGCTGCATCATCGGGCCTCCTGCTTCGCCTCGACGGGATGCTTCATCGCGACCTGGAAGAGGTCGGCCGGGACGCCGTGCGGGCGGGCTTGGATCCGTGCCGTCGGGACCGCAAGGTCTTCTCGAATTCCGGGTATCCGTGGTCGAAGGTGAACTGGAGCCCGTAGAACCCCGTTCGCGGCTTCACGCCGTACAGGATGAGCGTGCCCCATCGCTGAGTCAGGACGAGGTGGATCTGCGAGATGTTGGCGACCTTCTGCGTCAGCTCCAGGTTGGGCCTTGCGACGATCGACTGGATGTCCTTGTTCACGGCCGCGCGACCTGCGACCGTCGCGAGGAAGTTCATCACGCCCTGTCCGTAGAAGTTCTCGACCGTGTCAAGGGCCATGAGCATCCAGATCGTCTTGCCCTGCGCCTTGAAGGAGCTGTACGTGTCGAGCCACTTTTCGAAGTCCTCCGTCGGGTTCAAGGAGAACTTGATCGCGACGGGGTCCTCGACGCGGTCCGTCGTGAAAACGCGCATGTTCGTGTCGTACACGTCCTCGGGCATGAACTGCGTCACGAACAGCCGGGCGCGCGTTGGGTC
>VBMQ01000026.1:15791-37624 GCA_005878375.1 Methanobacteriota archaeon
CCTCGAAGGGAACCTCGCCCCGGATCTCGAGGAGGACCGTGGAGCCCCGCGGGACGCCCCCGCCAAGGAGGGCGTCGATGTCGCGGCTTCCCGTCGACATGTGGGTCGGCGAGTTCTCGAGGGGTCGGAACATGGACGTCTGCTCGGGAAGCGTGAAGCCGAACGGCTCGAGGTACTGCAGCCGGCCGCCCGCCAACGTGAACAGGTACCGCTCTTGCCGGATCGGGATGCCGCGCAGCTTGCGGATCTCGAGCTCCCGGACCCGCCGGTCGTCGATGAGCTTCTGGTGGAGGACGATGATCGCGTCCGCGAGCTGGTCGAGAGTGGAGTTCGTGTCCGGACGTTCACTGACGAGGATCATCCGCGCCTGCGTGTCCTCGAGGACCGCCATCAGGGATTGCTCGACCTTCATGCGCGCTTCTTGTGGGACGTAGTCCGCGATCCCTTCCCAAGAGTCCAGCACCACGAGCGGGCTCTCCATCGCCGAAAGCAGGCGATGAAGGCCCGAGACGACGTTGTGGGCCACGACAAACTGGCTCGGGTCGAACTCCAAGGAACTGAAGAAGTGGACGTTCGGCTGCGTCGCGAGCTTCGAAAAGAGGGCGTGTTGGAACACGAGCTTGTCCGGGTACGATCGCGTGGAGATGTGGACGGTATCGCCCTCAGTCTGCAATCGCGCGGTGAGCTCCAGCGCCGCGGTCGTCTTTCCAGTTCCGGTCTCCCCTTTCACCAAGACAAGCAGGCTCTGGCGTTGCAGGAGCGCCTCCAGCTCCTTGGGCAACGGCATGTCTGCCTTCGCCTTTTCCCCGAGGCGTATCATTCTCGATCCCCTTCCTTGACGGCCCCGTCTTGTCATTGTGGATAACCTTATGGCGGCGTGTGCTCAGATGTGCTGTTTCGTGTTCACCGCACCGAGCCAACGGTCCGGTCGAACGCGGGAAGGACCGCGAGCTCTCCCGAAGGAAGGCGCCGAACCGAGGATGTCTGCCAACCCACGGTCTTGGCGCGTGAGAAGTTGCCACGACCGGCACGATGCCCCCGACCGGTTCGACGCCTCGTGCGATTCAACTCCTTCTGGGCTTGGGAATCACCTCCGAATCCCCGAAGCGCGCAGACCGGGATGTACGCTATGTTTACGAATGGAATCGGTTGCCTTCCCGTGCGGGACAACCGAAGCCCCGCAGGTCTACGGACGGGCGTGCAAGAAATCCGACACGATGTACAGGACGAACAACACGAGGAGGGGGACGGTGGCCCAGTCGAACGCCCGGCGGACCGGCTTCCGAAGGTGGTTCTCCAGGACGTACCGGGCGAGGAGGATCACGACGAGCGCCACCGCGACGCCTGCGCTCACCCCCCGCCAAACGTCCCACGAAATCGCGATCGCCATCGCCAGGCCGCACACCGAATCCCGGGTAAAAAGGGGCTTGTACTCGCAGTGAAATTTCGCGGCGGCGTCCTAGGTTGCCTGCGATCCCTCAACGGGCGGGGTCATCGGTGATGGAGGGACCGCCTTCTTTTCGACGGTCAGCACCACCCCCTCTTTGGCGGCGATCGTCACGCGCTCGCCCTTCTCGATCGCCTCGCTCGCGGTCGCTTGCCACAATTCTCCTTGGAACCGGACGTACCCGCGCCCGTTTGGCGGGATGGGGTCGACCGCCTCCGCATCCTCCCCCACGAGTTTCCCGGTGACGGGCTTCCTTCGCCGGACCTCGAGGACTTTGTACACCGCGAACAGCAGGAAGACGCCAAACGCCGTCGAGGGGGTGAGGAGCGCCGCGAGGATCACAAGTTGCGTGTCCCGGGAGATGAGGAACTGAGGGGGCCCCACCGGCGCGAGGAAGATCGTGCCTAGGATGATGCAAATGATCCCCGAGGTGCCAAAGACGGCGAAGGAGTGGGTCTTCACCTCAAGGATGAGGAGGATGATGCCGAGCACGAGGAGCGCGATCCCGACGACGTTGACGGAGAGCCCGAATCCAAGGACGCCGAGGATGACCATGATGATGCCCGCGATCTCCGCACCGTGGCCGGGCGCGGAGAGGCCGAAGATGATCGCGTAGATTCCGAGCAGCAGGAGGAGCCCGGAGACGATCGGGTTCGACAACACCGCGTACAGCGCAACGCCGGCGGGTCGGTTGAAGTCGGCAAGAGTCGCGCCCGCCAGGTTGAGCCGTGCGGGTTTCGCTGGAGAGGCCCGTGTGAGGTTGGCGGGGAGGGTGAAGCCGTCCGCCTTCTGCAGGAGTTCCGAGGTGGAGGACGCGACGCCCTCAATCGCCGTGTCGGCGAGGGCCTGGTCTGCGTTGAGGTTCACATTGTTCACGATGAACGAGGACGCGAGCGACTGGTTCCGCTGGTGGATCGAGAGCGTCTCCGTGAGACTCGCGACGAGGGCGTTGATGATCTTGGCGTCGGTCACCGGCTGGAATCCGGTGGGGGTGAGCTCCACGGGCTGCGCGGAGCCGATGACCGTGTACGGCGCCATCGCCGCATAGTCCGTCGATTCCAGCAGGAAGGTGCCCGCGCTCCAGGAGTTCGCGCCGGAGGGGCCGACCCACCCTAGGATGGGGACCCGCGACGCGAGGAACAACCGTTGGATCTCCTGCGTCTCGGCGAGGCCACCGCCCGGCGTGTCGAAGCGGACGACGAGCGCCGGGGAACCGTCGGATTCCGCCGCGTTGATCGCGGCCTCCACGTACTGCACCGTCGCGCTCGTGATCTCGCTGTCGAGGTGGATGACGAGGACCGCCCCGCCTTGCGCCCGCGCTGGCGGGACGCACACCGCCAACAATGCGAGGCCGACGAGGGCGACGAGGAGCGCCCGCATGGTCTACGGCTCCGCCTTCCCCCGACCGCTTCGCGAAATCGCGGTCGAGATCGCGGCCGCGTCCGCCGTGCCCGAGGCGGCGGTCGGGGTGATGATAATCAGGTTCTTTTCCCGCGCGATCTCCGCGAGCGTCTGAAGCTCCCGGAGCTTCATCGCCGACGGCGCGTCCTGGTACAACCGGGCGGCGTCCAGCATCTTCTGCGCCGCCTGGAACTCGCCCTCCGCCATGATGACGCGCGAGCGGCGCTCCCGCTCCGCCTCCGCCTGCTTCGCGATTGCGCGGACCATCGTGTCGGGGAGCGAGACGTCGCGCATCGTCACGGACTGGACCTTGATTCCCCACGGGTCCGTCTGCGTGTCGAGGTGTTCCTGGATCCGCTTGTTGAGCTCCTCCCGCTTGCTCAGGAGGTCGTCGAGCTCGACCTGGCCGAGGACGTCGCGGAGCGTGGTCTGCGCGAGGAGGTTCGTCGCGAGCATGTAGTTCTGCACTTGGACGACGGCCTTCTGCGGGTCGAACGCGCGGTAGTACACGACGGCATCGACCTGGACGCTGACGTTGTCCCGCGTCACGATCTGCTGCTTCGGCACGTCAATCGCGATCGTGCGGAGGTCGACGAGGACCGTCCGGTCGAAGATCGGCCAGATGAAGACGACGCCGGGACCCTTGATGCCCATCAGGCGTCCGAGCCGGAAGATCACCCGCCGCTCGTACTCCCGGACGACCTTGACCGCGGACCCGACGACGATCAGCAGGAACAGGATCAGGAAGAACGCGATGACGAGAACGAGGACCTCATCCGCCATGCCATCTCCTCCGGCCGTTCATGCGGGGAGCCTGTAAAGACCTTTGGTTGGGAAGCCCGGAATCCCCGCGCACGCCACTCCGGCCGAAGCCTTTTATCGAGACCCGCCATCCGCGCGCTCGGGGCAGCGCGTGCGCGTGGGGATCGTCGGCGTCGGGGTCGTGCCCTTCCGGACCGTGACGCCGGAGTACAGTTGGAAAGAGATCATGTACGAGGCGGCCCAGCGCGCGTACGCGGACGCGGGTGTCGACCCGCGGGCGGACGTCGGCTCGTTCGTGACGTGCGCGGAGGACTACTGGGAGGGGTTCGGGATCTTCGACGAGTTCACCCCCGACCAACTCGGGGCCGTCCTCCGGCCCGCGTGCACGGTGACGGGCGATGGCATCCACGGACTCGCGCAGGCGATGATGCAGATCCAGGCGGGTCTCGCCGACGTCGTCGTGGTCGAGGCCCACAGCAAGGTCTCGGACCTCCTCACGTATGCGGGCGTCGTCCATCACGCGTTCGATCCAATCTGGAACAAGCCGCTCGGGGGCCATCCGTACTACGTCGCGGGACTCGAGATGGACGCGTACCTCCGCGCGAGCCGTGTCGGCGAGAAGGCGTGCGCCGCGGTCGTTGCGAAGAACCGCCAAAACGCGCTCACGAATCCGCGCGCCGCACACGGCTCGAAGGTGACGCCGGAGGACGTCCTCGCATCCCCGCCAATCTCCGCGCCGCTCAAGGACCTCGACGTCGCGCCCCTCGCGGACACGTCCATCGTCCTCGTCTTGGCGGCGGAGAGCCGCGCGCGAAAACTCGCAGCCAATCCCGTCTGGATCCGCGGCGTTGGGTGGTCCTCCGATTCCCCGTGGCTGGAGACGCGCTCGTGGACAACCGCCGCCTACGCCGCGATGGCGGGGAAGATGGCCTACGCGCAGGCGAAAATCCGGAACCCCGCCAAGGAGGTCGAGGTCGCCGAAATCGATGACAAGTTCTCCTACAAGGAGCCGCAGCACCTCGAGGCGCTCGGCCTGTCGAAGAAGGGGAGCACCGCCAACGCGATTTCGCGCGGCGACTTCGACATCGGCGCGAAGCTCCCCGTGAATCCGAGCGGCGGCTCGATTGGATGCGGGAACGTGATCGAGGCGAGCGGACTCCACCGCGTCGCGGAGGTCGTCCTCCAACTGCGGGGAGAGGCGGGCCAAAACCAGGTCGACCATCCGAGGACAGGATTGGCGGCGTCGTGGCGCGGGATCCCGACCGCGACCGGCGCCGTGGCGGTGCTCGGGGTGGGACGATGAGGAAGGTCGCGTGCATCGGCGCGGGAATGACGCTCTTCCGACGGCGCCTCCAGGAGACGCCGAAGGAGATGTGCTGGGAGGCCGCGCGGATGGCGCTCGATCAGGCGGGCCTCGAAATCGGAGATGTCGACGCCGTCGTGTTCGGCTCCGCGCCCGACGCGTTCGACGGGATCCACATGAAGGGGGAGAACGTCCTCGACGCGTGCGGCGGCATCGGCCGCCCGTACGTCCGCGTCTTCACGGGCGGGGGCACGGGCGTGTTCTCCCCGATCGCCGCGTACTGGCACGTGGCCTCCGGCCTCTTCGATTGCGTCCTCGTCGTGAACGAGGAGAAGATGTCCTCGTGTCAACCGCATCCGCAGTCGGTGTTCGGCCACATCTGGGACCCGATCCTCGACCGGCCGCTCAAGCCGAACCTCGTGTGGATCTTCGCGATGGAGATGAACCGGTACATGACCGTGCACAACGTCCGGTATGAGGACGTCGCGGCCGTGGCGGTGAAGAACAAGCGGAACGCGGTCGGCCATCCGTGCGCGCAGCTCGCGGACCCGCACATTACCGTCGAGGACGTCATGAACTCCGAGGTGATGGCGTGGCCCGTCCACCGGCTCGACATCTCGCCGCCGAGCGACGGCGCGAGCGCTCTCGTCGTCTGTTCCGAGGAGTTCGCGAGGACGCATCGCATCGAGTCGCCCGTGTGGTTCGCGGGCGTCGGGTGGAACATCGACACCACGTTCTGGACGGACCGCGACCTGTACTTCCCGGAGTACCTCGCGAACGCCGCGAAGATCGCATACAAGCAGGCGCGGATCACGGACCCCCGCCGCCAGATCGACTTCGCCGAGCCGTACGACCCGTTCGACTACAAGGAGCTCCATCATATGGAGGGCCTCGGGCTCTGCAAGAAAGGCGAGGCGCCCCGCCTTACGCGCGAGGGCGTGACGCAACGGGACGGGGACCTGCCGACGTGCCCGAGCGGCGGGCTCCTCGGCGTGGGGAACCCGATCGCCGCCACGATGGGAATCAAGGTCGGGGAGCTGTACCTGCAACTCTCCGGACAGGCGGGCCAGCGGCAGATCCCGCACGAGGTCCGGACGGGCGTGACGAACGCGTGGGGCGACCTCATGCAGTTCAGCTCCGTGGTGGTGATGCGCGCATGACCGCCAAAGAGGTACGCTGGCCGGGCAAGGAGCTCACCGCCAAGGAATTCTACAACAAGGTGACGGTGACGCGATATCGCCCGGAGGCGAAGTTCGCGTGGTCCGCGGGAGAGGCGATGTCCCGGTTCCTCGCGGAGCTCCAGCGGGGGCGCCTCATCGCGCGCTCCTGTTCTTCCTGCAAACGCGTGCTGTTCCCGCCGCGGATGTTCTGCGAGGAGTGCTTCCGCCCCACGGACGCGTGGGTCTATGTACGGGACACCGGGACAATCGAGACGTACAGCATTTCGTACATCGACCTCGACGCGAAGCGAATCGAGACGCCCGTCTACGTCGGGGTCGTGAGCGTCGACGGCGCCTCCCCGAAGATGGGAATCATGCACTACTTCGGCGAGGTGGCCCCGGAAACGATCCGCATCGGGCTGCGCGTGAAGGCGGAGTGGAAGCCCGCGCACGAGCGGGAGGGAAGCGTGCTCGACATCCGGTATTGGCGGCCCCTCCGGCGGGGTGAGTGATGACGTTCCGCGACCGGACGACGAACGTGGACGCACTCCGCTCTTGGCGGGGAGACGTCGAGGCGGATTACATCTATACGACCGGCGTCGCGGGGGAGCGATTCTTCACGGAACTTCGGGACACAGGCCGCATCTTGGCGGCGCATTGTGAGGCGTGCGAGCGCACGTACCTACCGCCACGGATGTACTGTGAGAAGTGCCTCGGTCCATTGTCGGATTGGCGTCCGGTCCGCGGTCCGGCGACCGTCGAGGCCGTCACGATCGCGAGCGTGGACGCGCACGGGAATCGCCCGCCGGAGCCGGAGGTGTGGGCGGTGTTGCGTTGGCGGGGGATCCACGGCGGGCTCGTTCATCGCTTGGCCGTCCCGCCAAAGCAGGCGAAGCCGGGACTCAAGGTACATCCGGTTCTCCGGCCCGCGGGCTCCCGCGTTGGGAACATCACGGACATCCTGTACTTCGCGCCGTAACGCCACCAAGACGACTCGTCCCCTGAGAGGGGCCAAAGCGTTCTCAAAAGGCGTACTGTGGTAGAAGCCTTTATCCAACAAATCCCCCCCGTGCACCGGCTACCTCAATCGGGGGGCGGAACGTGCCGAACCAGGGAGCGAACTCGCGAACTAGTCGACGGATTGCCAACTCGAGCGTGACGATGCTTGTCGTCCTGAGCCTCGCGACGGGCCTCTTTGTAGGCCTCGCCGCGTGGACGCCGCGCGCGGCCGGCTCCGGTTCCGGCCACCCGCTCGGCGACCCCGGCTCCGGCTGGATCCCCGACGTGCCCGTGGAATTCGACGCGGCGCAATCCGAGCGGAACGCCGCGATCACGACCGCCGCGAACGGCGATCTGTACATGGCCTTCGAGACCGGCGTCTCCGGCTCCCGCGGGATCTACTTCACGAGCTCGAGCGACCAAGGGCAGACGTGGGGCGTCCCGGTCGGCGTCGCGGATGGTCCGTCGAACGAGGTCAACCCATCGATTTCACAGGACCCATTCTCGGGCCGCGTGTTCGTCGCCTATGCATTGGGGAACAGCGGCGCCACGCCGATCCACGATGCGTACTCCGACGACCTCGTCACGTGGACGGACCGGACCGTGCTTCCGTGCGGCGTCCTGTGTATCCGCCCTCGCGTGGTTTCGGAATACTGGAACGGGACGAACAACGTCGTGTACGTCGCCCTCTCCGGAACCCTGAGTGCGAACGACTGGAACATGGCGGTCGCGCGCTCGCTCGACCACGGGGACACGTGGACGTGGTACGAGAGCGGCCTCGGCCCCGCGGACGTCCGATACCAGCCGGACATCGCGGTCCAGAAGGGATTCGACGGCGCGGACCGGGTCTTCGTCTTCTACCGGGGCGGACCGGTCTTCCCGGGAACCACGGGGTACCTCGAGTGGTCGCAGAACCACGGCCAGACGTGGGCTCCGCGCGCGAGCTGGCTGACGAACGTGACCGCGGCGCCCTCGATCGCCGCCGCCCACGACGGCACGTCCTTGCTCCTCGCGTACAACACGAACCCCCCGCAGGTCGCGTGGGTGCACATCCCGGACCCGAAGGACCTCTCACTCCCCCAGGGCACGATGGACGTCCTCCCGATGAACGGGACGCAGCCGGCCCTGACGGCCGACGGAATCGGTTCGACGATCCCGGCCATCGGCGGGAGCTACTCGCTCATCGCCCATGATCCAACCGGGGCGATCTTCGAGGTCGCGGCTCCGGTCACCATGACGTCGAACGCGGACTGGAGCGCGCCCCAGATCATCACGGACTCCGCCGCGGTCCCGTCGTCCGCATGGCCGGAGATGACGATCACGACGCAGAGCCGGAACGGCACGTGGTTCCCCGCCGCGGCGTGGACCGACGACCGCGCGGGCAACGATGACATCTACTACTCGACGTCGAACGCCTTCACGGGCGTCGGGCCGATCAACGTCACGATTGACACCGTTCCGTCGGGTCAGCGGGTCACCCTCGACGGGGCGACGCGGTTCGCACCGGCCACGTACTCCGTCTCCGCCGGCTTCCACACGATCAGCACGCCGTCGCCACAGCCTGGAGCGCCCGGATGGCGGTACGCGTTCGCCTCCTGGAGCGATGGCGGGGCGATCAGTCACGTAATCAACGTCACCGCCAATGTCTCATACGTTGCGACGTTCGGCACGCAAGTCCTCCTCACGATCAATTCCGCGCCGGGCGGGGTGTCGGGCGCAGGATGGTACAACCTGAACGCCGTCGCAACGATCCAGGCGACGAGCCCGCAGCCGGGAGCCCCAGGGACGCAATACCTCTTCAGCTCCTGGAGCGGGGACGTCGTCTCCGGCGCGCTGTCCGTGACCGTGACGATGGACGCGCCGAAGACCGTCAACGCGAACTGGCAGACCCAATACATGCTCACGTTGAACTCCGCGCGGGGCGCTGTGACCGGTGCCGGATGGTACAATGACGGCACGGTCGCCACGATGACCGTCCAGACACCGCAAGCGGGGGGCACGGGGACGCGGTACCGGTTCACGACATGGTCGGGCGATGTCAACTCGGTGCTGACGACCGCGACGGTGACCATGAACTCGCCGAAGGTCGTGACCGCGAACTGGGCCACGCAATTCCTGTTGACGCTGAACTCCGCCCATGGCGGGGTCTCCGGCGCGGGATGGTACGACCAAGGGATGCGCGTGACGATCTTCGCGACAACGCCGCAGTCCGGCGGGGCAGGGACGCGATACGACTTCTCCGGCTGGACGGGCGACAACACGAGCCCGGCGCCGTCGATCATCGTGACGATGGACGCGCCGCGGACGCTCCTCGCGAACTGGCAGACGATGTACCTGCTCACGGTCAACACGACGTATGGCCGCGCGACGGGCGCCGGCTGGTACGCCGCGGGTTCCACCGCCACGGTGGCCCTGAACGCGACGGAGATCCCGAGCGGCGGGGCGACGTGGCAGTTCGCCGGTTGGTCCGGCGGCGGGTCCGGCACCTCGGGGACGACCACGGTCATCATGGACGGCCCGAAGACGATGGTCGCGATGTGGCAGGTCAAGCCATTCAGCGGGCCCGTGGGGACGCTGTTCCTCGGACTCCTGCTTCCAATCATCCTCCTGGTCGCAATCCTCCTCGTCGTCCTCTTCTGGATGCGACGGAAGAAGAAGGGGTCGCAGTACCTCCCGATGCAGCCGGGTCAGCCGATGGCGGCGCCACCGACGATGCAACAGGCCCCGCCGATGAACCCACAGCCGTGGACTCCGGAGACGCCGCCCCCTGCACCCGCGGAGCCGCCGGCGGGACCGCCCTCGTGACGAGACCACGCCACCACGCCGTCCGTTCGCGAATGAGACGGAAAGGTTAATGTGCGAAGGGCAGGGTCTCGCTTGGTAACCCCATGACTCCCGACATGCCGACGAAGAACGTCAAGATGAAAATCTGCCTCATCGGGGAGGAAGGCGTCGGGAAGACGTCCCTGATCCGGCGGTACGTGTTCTCGCAGTTTGACGAGAAGTATTTGCGGACCGTGGGCACGATGGTGAGCAAGAAGGTCGTCAACCTCGGGCCCATTGAGAACACGATGTACACGCTCCACATGCTCGTGTGGGACATCATGGGACGGCGCGACTTCATGTCCCTGTACAAGGAGGCGTATTTCTCTCGCGCGCGCGGGATCCTGGCGGTGCTGGACATGACGCGGCCGGAGACCCTCGACGCCCTCACGGACTGGATGGAAGGAATCAACTCCTCCGTTGGCGAGGTGCCGACGATCGTCCTCGCGAACAAGAAGGACATGCAGGAGCACGTCCGCGTCGAAGAGGACGACATCCTCGCGCTGTGCGAGCTGCACGCCGCGCCGTATCTCCTGACGAGCGCGCGGACGGGTGAGAACGTCGAGACCGCGTTCGACAAGATGGCGGAGATGGCGGTCCGGTCGCGGTTCACGGGACCCGAGCCCGAACCCGTCGAACAATGACTCGCGGGTCGCAACTTAAATAGAGTCCGCGGGTATACGACGCCGACTCCATGGGAAAGGACGACCCGCTCAAGGTTTTGCGGGAGCGGAAGAAGGCGTGGGAACGGACGACGCTGAAGGAATCGTTGAAGGCGTTGCCCGAGCGGAAGAAGGCGTTCACGACGACCTCCTTCATCCCCGTGGAGCGCCTGTACACGCCCCTCGACCTGCCGTCCTTCGACCCGGACCGAGACCTCGCGATGCCGGGCGAGTACCCGTTCACGCGCGGGATCCACCCGACGATGTACCGCCGGCGTCTGTGGACGATGCGGATGTTCGCCGGGTACGGGAGCGCGGAGGACACGAACGCCCGGTTCAAGTACCTCATCGCGCACGGGGAGACGGGGCTCAGCGTCGCGTTCGACATGCCCACGCTGTACGGGTACGACACGAGCGACGCGGAGGCGGAGGGCGAGTTCGGGACGTGCGGCGTGGCGGTGTCGTCCCTCCGCGACATGGAACTCCTGTTCCGCGGGATCGACGTCGGCACGATCAGCACGAGCATGACGATCAACTCGCCCGCCGCCGTGCTGTGGGCGATGTACCTCGTCAACGCTGAGAACCGCAAAATCCCGTGGACGAAGCTCCGCGGAACGATCCAGAACGACATCCTCAAGGAGTACCAGGCGCAGAAGGAATGGATCTTCCCGCCGGAGCCCTCGATGCGGCTCGTCGTCGACACGTTCGAGTTCGGCGTCAAGAAGGTGCCGCAGTGGAACACGATCTCGATTTCCGGATACCACATCCGCGAGGCGGGCGCGACCGCGGCTCAGGAGCTCGCGTTCACGCTACGCAATGGAATCGAGTACGTGAAGTGGGGGCTCGAGCGCGGTCTCGGGATCGACGAGTTCGCCCCCCGCCTTTCGTTCTTCTTCAACTCCCACAATGACCTGTTCGAAGAGATCGCGAAATACCGCGCGGCCCGCAGGATCTGGGCGCGCGAGATGCGCGAGACGTTCGGGGCAAGGAATCCGCGGTCGTGGTGGCTCCGGTTCCACACCCAGACCGCGGGCGTGTCGCTCACCAAGCAACAGCCCTTGAACAACATCGTGCGGACGACGGTTCAGGCGTTGGCGGCGGTCCTTGGCGGCACCCAGTCCCTCCACACGAACTCGTACGACGAGGCGTACCAGGTTCCGCACGAGGATGCGGCACGCATCGCCCTCCGGACGCAGCAGATCCTCGCGTACGAGAGTGGGGTCGCGAACACGATCGACCCGCTCGGCGGCTCGTACTTCCTCGAGTGGCTCACGGACTACATGGAGGACGAGGCGTACCGGTACTTCGACCGAATCGACGCCCTCGGCGGCGTCGTCCCCGCGATCCGGAAGGGATTTTTCCAGCAAGAGATCGCGAACTCCGCCTACCGGTACCAGAAGGAGGTCGACGACCGCGAACGGACGATCGTCGGCGTGAACGATTACGTCGAGGCGGACGAGGCCGAGAAGGTCGAGCCGCTTCGCGTGACGAAGGAATCGTTCAACCGCCAAATCGCTCGGCTGCGGGCGATCCGGAAGGCGCGGAACGCGCGGAAGTGGGAGCGCGCCCTCGCAGCGCTGAGAACCGCTGCCGAAGGCACGGAGAACCTCATGCCCCGAATCGTGGACGCGGTCCGAGCCGAAGCGACGCTCGGCGAAATTTGCGACACGTTGCGCGAGGTGTTCGGCACGTGGGAGGAGCCCCTCCTCTACTGAGGTGACGCCGTGGCGAAGAAGATCCGCGTCCTCATGGCGAAGCCGGGGTTGGACGGCCACGACCGCGGCGTGAAGGTCATCGCGCGTGCGCTCCGGGACGCTGGGATGGAAGTCATCTACACGGGCCTCCGTCAGAGCCCCGACGACATCGTCGCCGCCGCGATCGAGGAGGACGTCGACGCGATCGGGCTCAGCTCGCTGAGCGGGGCGCACATGACGCTGTTCCCGAAAGTCGTCCAAATTCTGAAAAAGAAAAAGGCGGGGGACATCGTCGTCGCAGGCGGCGGCATCATCCCGCCGGAGGACGTGCCCAAGCTCAAGAAGGCCGGGCTGAAGGGCGTCTTCGGGCCCGGCACCACGCTTCAGGAGATCGTCGACTTCTTCCAGAAGAACGCCGGTCGGTCGCGATGAAGTCGCGGGCCGCCCGCGCGGAGTCTCCCGCCAAGCTCGTGGCGTCGCTGCGAACGGGGGACAAGCGCGCCGCGGCTCGACTCATCTCGCTCATCGAGGACGACGAGCCCGAGGCACGCGAGGTGCTGCGCCACATCTACCGCCAAAGCGGGCGGGCACACATCGTAGGGCTCACGGGCCCGCCGGGGACGGGGAAGAGCACGCTGATCAGCCGCCTCCTCCAGGAGTTCCGGAAGCGCGGACGGAAGTCCGGATGGCGGACGCGTCCCTCGACCCGAACGTGTTCATCCGGAGCATGGCGACGCGCGGCTACCCGGGCGGGCTCGCCCTCGCGACGTTCGACGCGGTCCGCGTCCTCGAGGCGCTCGGCATGGACCTCGTGTTCGTCGAAACGGTCGGCGCGGGCCAGAGCGAGGTCGAGATCGCGAAGCGCGCGCACACGACGGTCGTCGTCGAGATGCCCGCGAGCGGGGACGCGATCCAGATCTTGAAGGCGGGCATCCTGGAGATCGGAGATCTATACGTCGTGAACAAGTGCGACCTCGGTGGAGCGGATGCGATGGTCGCGAACCTCGCGATTGTGATTCCCGACCGCGACAAGGGCTGGCGGCCGCCCGTGCTGCGGACGGTCGCGTCCGAGGGGACGGGCGTGAAGCCGGTCGCCGACCGGCTCGAGGCGCATTGGCAGTACCTCAACGATTCCGGCGAATTGGCGGTTCGGGAGCGGGCACGGGCGGAGACGGAGCTGCGCGGGGCGCTCGCGGAGGCTGCACTCCGACGTTTGGCGGCGCGGCCTGCCTCTGAGCGGAGGCTTCGCGGAGCGATCGAAAGGATCGCGAGACGGAGGGCGGACGTCCGCACCGTCGCCGAAGGGTTGCTCCGACCTCGCCAAACCCACTAGACGCGGAGGCAAGGACGGCCCGCCCACATGCCGGACGGTTCCGACAAAAGCTCGAGCAAGCGCCCGGAATGCCCGGGCGGGCTCCCTGGGCCGAGAGACGGCAGTCCGTGACCGCATCGCAGCTGCCCGTCGGGGTCGGGCGGTCGCCCGGAGAGTCATCACAGCCACCCGGGGATGTCGGGCGGGTGCCCGTCGAGACAGGACTGACGCCCGGAAGGGGCAGATGACGGTCCGCGACCACGCCTCATCAGCCCGTCGTGACAGGGCCACCGACCGTCGGCATCGGGCAGCCGCCCGGTGTGGCCGGGAACGCCCCCGGAATGGCGTCACGATAGCCCGGAGTCGAGACGGACGGGCCGGGATTTGAACCCGGGACCTGCGGCTTAGGAGACCGCTGCCCTATCCAAGCTAGGCCACCCGTCCGCGCGGCGAGTCCCGCGGCGCTCCATTAACCTACCGCCAACGATCACAATTCTTCGGGAGACTTCTCCTCTTGCGGCGGCAGTTCCTCTTCCGTGCGCTCCGCCTTCTTCGGCGTCGCCTTCCCCTTCGCCCGCCTCGCGGGCTTTGGCTTCGTCGCTTCCGCGGCCGGCTTCGCCTCGGCCTTGACAGTCTCCGCCGGCTCGTCCTTCGCCTCCGCCTTCTTCTCTTCCTTCTTCTCGTATTCCTCGACGAACCGGACCTTGGAGATGCCCGCGAACTCGCGGAGGTCCGCGACGACGCGGAACTTGGAGACGAACCATCGCTCGTCCGTCTTGCACACGTCCGGGAGGAACACGTCCGCCTCCCCGCCCTCCTTCGCGAACACCTTGAACTGGTCCCCGAGGCCGTAGTCCATCTCGAGGATCCCGCGCGCCTTCTCCTCCGGGGTCTCCGCGCGGCCCGTGACCTTGACCTTGTACTGGAGCGTCCGCCCCGCCAACGGGTTGTTGAAGTCGACGCGCACGCGGCCTGCCGTCACCGCCATGATCACGCCGTGGCGGCCGTCCATGTGCACCCCGAGCCCCGGCTCCGGCTCGATGTCCTTCTTCAAGAACTCCCGCATGGGGTACAGCCGGACGAGCTTCGGGTCCCGCTCGCCCGCGCCCTTCCCCGGCGGAATCGTGACCTCTTTCTCGTCGCCGACCGAAGCCCCGACGAGCGCCTCGTCGAGTCCCTTCGGGATCCGGTCGTGGCCGACGACGACCGGGACGGGCGCGTACGACTTCTTTTCCTCGTACTTGTCCGCGGCCTTCGCGACGTCCGCGTGCGTCGTGTCGTGCAACGTCCGCTGCTCGCCGGGCCCGACGACCCACACGTCGAACTCGATGTGGGCGATGTCCCCTTTCGCGAGCGTTCCCATGGAGCAATCCTCTGGAGGCGCGTCCGAAGGTCCGGAACTGCTTAAAGGTTCGCCCCTCGACTCACTTCGTGAGGCCCATCGCCTCGGCGATGCGCTTGTACCGGTTCCGAATCGTGACCTCGGTGACGCCCGCGACCTCCGCGACTTCCTTTTGCGTCACGGGTTTCTGGCACAGCGTGGCGGCGATGTAGATCGTGGCGGCGGCGACCCCTGATGGCGCGACACCGGACGCGAGCTCTTCGCGCTCGACGAGCTCGAGGATGTCCTTCGCCTTCCGCTGGACCTCCATGTCAAGGTTGAGGCGGTTGCAGAACCGCGGGATGTAGTCGCGCGGGTTCTGCGGCAGGAGCTTGAGGCCCACCTCGCGCACGAGGGTCCGGTACGTGCGTCCGATGCTCTTCCGGTCGATTGCGCTCGCCTGGGCGATCTCGTCCAACGTCCGCGGGACCTCGCACTCGCGGCACGCCGCGTACAACGTGGCGGCGACGACCTCGTCGATGCTCCGGCCGCGCACGAGGGACTTCACGCTCGCCTTGCGGTACAAGACGGCGGCGGATTCGCGGACGTGGCGGGGGAGGCTCATCTTCGACGCCATCGTGTTGATTTCGGTCAACCCCTGCGCCAAGCTCCGCTCGCCGCTCTTCGACGTTCGGATCCGGTGCTGCCACTTTCGCAGCCGGTAGATCTGCGCGCGGGATTTGTGCGGGATCTGGCGGCCGTACGCATCCTTGTTCCGCCATCCGATCGACGTGCTGAGCCCCTTGTCGTGGCTCATGATCGTGCTCGGGGGACCCGCCCGCTCGCGGGACTCCCGCTGCTCGCTGTCGAACGCCCGCCACTCGGGGCCTTCGTCGATCAGGGACTCGTCGAGCACGAGCCCGCAGTCGTTACATACGATCTCGGCGCGCTCGTAATCCCGGACAAGGTGTTCTCCCTTGCACTCGGGACATCGCGTGAGAGCCTCAACTTCCTGCACACAATCAGCTCCTCGTCCCCGACGGGCAACTACAAAAATGCCTCTATTTAAGACCTTGTATCGTTTCCGGTGGACGGTCCCCCTGCGCAGCCCGGGAACTGCGTGGGCCGGCACTGGAAAATGCCTCCTGAAGTTGATTCCGGCGTGGCGGGGTCGGCACACCTCACAGCTTGTAGCCGAAGCGGCGGACGAGCTCCCGCCGCTCGCGGACATCCGCCTCGCCCTCGATCCCTTTCGCCTTCTCCCCGTCTACAACGCCGACAATCCCACGTCCCCGCTCCGTCTCCCCGACCAGGAGGGTCAGTCGGTTCGCGGTCGCGGCGAACACGGTCACGACCTCGGGCACGTCCCGGATCGCACGCAACAGATTGATGGGAAACGCGTTGCGGACGAACACCACGAATGCGTGGCCGGCGCCAATCCGAAGGGCGTTGCGGGCGGCGAGGTCCTTCAGCCCCGCGTCCGTCCCCTCCGACCGAACGAGGCAGGGGCCCGACGCCTCGCAGAAGGCGAGCCCGAACTGAATCCCGGGGACGCTGTTCACGAGCGCTTCATGGAGGTCTTCCGCGCTCTTGATGAAGTGCGTCTGCCCGACGATCACGTTCAGATGGTCCGGGTTTTCGAGCTCGACCTCGATGATCTCCATGGCTCCCCCGCCCGCGGAAGGGTCCGGTGCGTCCTAAAGGGTTTCGCGGCTCCGGACGGCGCCGCGTCCAAGAATAGAACGAGGCCGGGCGAACATTATTATAACGGGGCCCCGATTCCCGCCGAAGTCCTGGGTGTGGTGGCATGGAGGAACCGAAGGCACCCGAGGCCCCGCAGCCGGCGCCTGCGAAGGGCAAGGGCATGTGGATCGGCATCGTGGTCGTCGCGATCGTGATCGTCATCCTCTTGGCGGCCGTGTTCGGCGGCTTGCTTGGTCCGCCGGCGGAGAAATCCCTCCGCATCGGCACCGTGCTGACCCTCACGGGCAACTCGGGCCTCGAGGCGTTTGGCCCCAAGAACCAGAAGGGGGCACTCCTCGCCGTCAGCGAGATCAATGCCGCCGGGGGCGTCCTCGGCAACCCCATCGTGATGGTCAACGAGGATGATGGCGGCGTGGACTCGCAAGCCCATGATCGCGCTCAGAAGCTCGTGACCACGGATCACGTCGACGCGATTTTGGGCGCCACGGGCTCGGGGAAATGCCAGGCCGTCCTGAGCGTCGCCCAGCCGAACCAGGTTGTGGAGATCTCCGCGTCGTGCACGTCGCCCGTGTTCTCGAATCTGTCGTACACCGGCGGCTGGTTCTTCCGGACCGCGCCGTCGGATGCGCTGCAGGGTGTCGTCGCGGCGAACTACTCGTATGTCAACCGCACGTTCCGCACCATGGCGGTAATCGGCAACGATAACGCATATGGAAGGGGGCTCGCGAACGTGTTTGCGACGGAGTTCCGCCGCCACGGCGGCACCGCCACCGTCACAATCCTCCCCGAGAAGAAGACGAGCTACGCCTCGGACCTCCAGACAATTCTCGCTCCCCCAATGCCGGACGCCGTTTACATGGCCGAGTACCCGACCGACGGGCTCCAGATCATGAAGGATTGGGCCGCGAATCCCCCGTGGAGCGGGGTGAAGTGGGTCTTCTCGGAAGGCCTGCTCGACCAGACCGCGTTCGTCGACAAGCTCGTTCAGGCGGGGATCAACCCGGCGACGTTCGAGGGAAGTGCCCCCGGTGCCTACTTGGGAGTCGTCGGCGCCTTGTACAGCGATTTCAAGACGCGCTATCAGGCGGCGCACGCGAACGAGGACCCCGGGTTGTTCACGGGCAACGCGTACGATGCCGTTTATCTGCTCGCGGCCGCCGCGCAAAAGGCGGGCCTGGCCACCCCCACGGGGATCAAGGACAACATCCTGGCGGTGTCGACCCCGCCTGGAACCGCCGTCCACGGAGGCCAGTGGGCGACCATCCTGACGGAAATCGCGGCGGGCCACGACCTGAATTACGAGGGCGCCTCGGGCGCGTTGAACCTCGACAAGTACGGCGACCCTCTCAGCGGATACGGGATCTGGGGGACGAACGCGACGAACAAGATCACCACGCTCCAATACTTCAACGAGCAGACCGTCGTGAGCATGCTTCCCCCGAGTCCGGCCCCGCCGATGCCGGGGACCCGCTCGTCGGCCGTGATGCCCACCGAGCAATGGAGAGCGTGGACTCGGCCGTAGGGTTCAACCACCGAGGTAGAGCCGGCCAACGTCTGGGTCGCGGAGCAGGCTTGAGCCTGGCCCCTCGTAACGGTTCTTGCCCGCCTCGAACACGTAACCGCGATGAGCCATTGACAGCGCCTTCCGTGCGTTCTGCTCGACCAGGACGATTGCGACCCCTCGCCGATTGATCTCTTGGATACGCTCGAAGATCATCGTTACGAGGCGCGGCGCCAACCCAGCGGACGGCTCATCGATGAGGAGGAGGCGGGGGTCCAAGATCAAGGTCTTCGCGAGGGCGATCATCTGTTGCTCGCCGCCGCTCATCGTCCGCACCTTGACGTGCAATTTCGACCTGAGGTTCGGAAACAACGAGCAGATTTCCTCGACGCGCGCGTCGAACTCCTCTTCCGTGAACCGGGCGGATCGGCCGCCGACCTCGGGCCCGCCGGCGGTTCGACGCGTCATCCGGAGCGAGAGGAATCGAACGGCGTGCGCGAGGGCCTCGTTCATCTGTCCGAGGACGCCAGGTCGCCGGGTGATGGCCCCGATTTCGAGGTTCTCGAGAACCGTGAGGTTTTGAAACGTGTTGTTCGTCTGAGGTACGTAGGCCAGCCCTTCGAGCACGAGTCGTTCCGGGGCCATCCCGGTGATGTCATGGTCATCAAAGACGATGCGACCCCTGGAGGGCCTGATGAGCCCGATAATTGTCTTGACGAGGGTGGACTTGCCCGCGCCGTTGTGCCCGATGACCGCGACGAGCTCCCCGGCCTCGACCCGCATCGTCACTCCGTGCAGGATCTCGGTTTCCCCGTAGCCCGCGAACACGTCGGTCGCTTCGAGGATCGGCATCAGCCACCAAGATAGGCCTCGACCACCCGGTCGTCGCGCTTCACGTCGACCGGGGGCCCCTCAGCCAGCACCTTTCCCTGATGAAGCACCCCTTGCGCCTTGAGGTCGGCGATGAGCTTGAGGATTCTTGCGGCGAGGGTTGGGTTCACGCCAGCCACGGCCTCGTCGAGAAGGATCATCCCCGGGTCGCTCATGAGGCATCGCGTGAGTTCGAGGAGCTTCTTCTGCCCGCCCGAAAGATTCTTTGCGTATTCGTCCCGGAGCTCAAAGAGGCCCACAAGTCGCAACAGGCGCTCCGCCTCGCCTTGAATAACACGCTCGCGGTCCCGCGCGGGTTTTCGCGAGACGACGAGCTTCCAGAGGTCCTCCCCCGGCGCGTCCCTCGCGGACAGCATGAGGTTCTCCAAAACAGTCAGGGAGCGAAGCTCCCGGGGGATCTGAAACGTCTTCACGAGGCCGCGTCGCACGAGGACGTACGGGGGAAGGCTGTCGACCCTCTCGCCCTCGAACCAGATCGACCCCTCGTCGAGCCTCAGAAGACCGACGATCGCATTGAACAGGGTGGACTTGCCCGCGCCGTTGGGCCCGATGAGCCCTGTGATCGTTCCGCGGCGGACCGCGAGGCTGCACCCGTCGAGCGCGCGGAGCCCCCCGAACGATTTCACGGCGTTCTCCGTCCGGAGGATCGGGGGCTCGCTCGCTTCCATGTCAGGTCACCGGCGTATGCGTCCGTTTCTTTTCCCGGAAAATCCCCTCGGGTCGGTAAATGATCAGCAGGACGAGCAGGACTCCGATGATCATGAGTCTGAGATAGGGGACCTTCTCCCCGATGGTCGGAGGGAGATAGTCCTTGAGCCGGACGGACACCCAATCGAACGAATAGAAGAGGAAGGCTCCCACGATCACGCCCCGATTGTTGGCGCTTCCTCCGAGGATGACCATCACGTAGATTGTGAAGGTGGCCAGGGGATCGAACTGCTCGGGGTTTACGAACCGCTGGTAGGACGCGAACACCGCGCCGGCGAGCCCCATGAACACGCACCCGAGGACGAACGCTTGGAGCCGGTAGGAGGTCACGTTCTTCCCGAGCGCCAGCGTCGCCTCCTCGTCCTCGCGGATGCCCCGTAGGACGCGACCGAAGGGAGAGGCGGTGATGTACTCGATCGCGAAGTACGCGAGGACAACCAAGAGGACGGCCAACGCCGCCATGGAGGCGTCGGACAACCCCGGGTTCGTCGTGAGGACATCGAACGGGCGCGGGATCTGAATGATGCTGTGCGGACCCCCGGTCCAATGTTCCGCGTTCGTGAGCACGAGCCGAATGATCTCCGCCAGGGCGAGGGTCGCAATCGCGAAGTAATCAGCACGGAGGCGTAGGGTCGGGAGCGCGATGAGGAGCCCCGCCAGGCCCGCCAAAGCCATCGCCGCGACCGCAGCGAGGAGGAAAGACTGGGAAAACCCGCCGAGGTGCCCGGGGTATTGAGGGTTTGCGGGCGAAAAGGGCGTCATGACGATGGCCGCCGTGTAGGCGCCGATCGCCCAAAACCCGGCAACGCCCGCGTTGAACAGGCCCGTATAGCCCCATTGGACGTTCAGGCCCAACGCCATGATTGCGAATATGCTAGCCGGTACGAGGAAGTTAGCAAGTTCCAGGAGGAGACTGGGAACGTCCGTCATGCCCCGCGCGACCTCCAGGGGAGCCTCGGAAACCGAAGCCACCGTCCTTGCGCGCGGATCGCGACGCCGCGTCCGCCCGCGAGGCCATTGGGCCGGAAGAGCAGGACGAGGATCAGGATGGCGAAGGCGGCGGCTTGGCTGTACGCCTGCGGCTGCTCGAGTCCGAGGACGCCCGGACGCCCCAGCCAGGCCAGGAAGGCGGTCGAGAGATCCCCCGCGATCCCCACGATGAGCCCGCCGAGCATCGCACCGTACGGGGATCCGAGGCCGCCGATGATGACCGCCGCAAACAGGAAGAGGAGGACGTTGAACCCCATCGCAGGCCGGATCACCTGAACGATTCCCAGGAGAACGCCCGCGATCGCCGCCATCGCCCCGCCGATCGCCCACGTCCAGAGGACGACATTCCGGGTCTGGATGCCGGACGCCCGCGCGAGGTCGGGGTTGTCCGCGGTGGCGCGCATCGCCTTCCCCAGCGTCGTCCGGGTCAGGAGGAGGTGCAGGAAGAGGATCAGGGCGGCAGCCACGACGAGGGTCGCGACCCCTTTGATGGGATTGATAAAGAGGACCCCAACCCCGTTGCTGTCCTGCAGCAGGACGTAGTTCAGAGCCACACGGAGGTTGTAGACCTGGTCGCTCGTGCCGAACATCAGGCTGATCAGGTTCTGAAGGAAGATCGTGATGCCAATCGATGCGACGAGCGCCGACACCGGCCCCTTGTCCGCCAACTTCCGGAAGACAAAGAGCTCCAGCGCCATCGCCAGGAGCGCGGTCGTGAGGATCGCGAAGACGAACCCGGCGAGGATGTCGAGGAGCCAGATCGTGTTCACGACCCACGCCATGTACGCGCCGAACGCCATGAGCTCCCCGTGGGCGAAATTCGCGAACTTCCGAATCCCGAAAATGAGGGAAAGGCCCGTTGCGCCGACGACGTAGATGCTCCCGACCACAACGCCGTTGATGAGGAACTGGAGGACCGTGACGCCGTAAACGAACCCGAGACCCGCCGTCGCCGAGGCGATGATGAGGATGACGGCGATCAAGTCCCGGTTAGGCCTTGGGAGCGCGACTCGCAGGGATGCTTCCCCCGTCGGGCTTCCGTAAGATGGGACCATTTCGTATCTAGTTAGCGGTCGAGGTGGAGCGCACGACGCGAAGCGCTTAAGCGGCCGCCCGTTCCCGGATTGTGCTGCGCCACCTGCGGACGGACACGTG
>VBMQ01000107.1:0-1737 GCA_005878375.1 Methanobacteriota archaeon
GGTCGGAAGGAAGTGCGTGCGGTCGACGTAGAACAACTCGGGGACCGCGACGTCGAGGGCAGCGTGTACGACGCGCTCCGGGAGATCTTCCAGAGCGGGAGTGTCGAGCGCGCGCGGCGCGCCTCGGCGAACCTCGACGAGGACCCCGAGAGTCTCATCCTTTGGATCGACGAGAACCTCCCCCTTGAATACCGAGACCCCGCGGACCTCGTGCGCGGATACGACCGCCTGTCCCGCGCGGACGTGTACCTCGGGCGCACGCGCCGCCGGCAAGCGTTCCGATTCTGGGCGTACGCGTCGGACCTGATGACCGCGGGGGTCGCCATGGCGCGGCACGGCCGGTGGGCCGGCGGGCAGTACCGGTTCCCGATGTGGCTCGCGAAGATGTCGCGCACGCGGGGGCGACGGGCGACCGCGCAGAGCCTCTGCTTGAAGATTGGGGCCGCGGTGCACGCCTCGTGGAAGCGGACGTTCGTGGACGTCCTTCCCGTGTTCACGGCGATGTTCCGGTCCGACGAGGCGTTTCGCCGCGCGATGGCGGCGGCGTTCCGGTTCGAGGAGAAGGAGCTCGCGTACCTCCTCGACGCGGACGAGGACAGCAAGGAGGTGCGCGCGTTGGAGGCGCTAGGACCCGAGCCCGCCGCGCCGAAGGACGCCTTGTCCGGCTTCGAGGGCGAGGACGAGTAGGCTACCGCTTCTTCCCGTCCTTCTCGAGCGCGGTCACGCGCTCCGTCAAGATGCGGAGCCGGTCGAGGATCTCCTCCCGGTGGAACGGCTCCCCGACCTCGTTGACCTGGAGGTCGCGGACCTCGAGGCCTTGGCTGCCGAGCGCGGCGTTCGTGCGCTGCTGGAGCGGCTCCGCGAACGACTCGCGGTTGAACTTGATCTGGTTGAACGTGAACCCCACCGCGAGGGTCCGAGCTTGACCTTCGAGGACCTTCGTCGCCATCGCGCGGATCGCCTCTTCGTCCTTCCCGAGCAACTGCCGCGCGGCCCGCTCGAGCTGCTCTTGCGCCCGGCCGACGGCCGCGTTGCACAGGACGTCGATGCGCACCTCCCGTCCGTCCTTCGTGACGACATCCCACCGTCCGACGACCTGCACGGGTTGCAGGGAGAGGACCCGGTAGGTGTCGAGGATCGGGTGCACGAAGAGCCCGCCGCCCGTGATGACGCGGAACCCGTCCCCGCCGGTCCGGCGTCCCCCGTAGACCACGAACGCTTGGTTCGGCGGGACCTTGACGTACCAGCGGGCGTAGACGAGAAGGGAGGTGACGAGCCCGACCGCGAACAGACCGACGCCGATCGCGACGTCGAGCGCTTCAACCACGGCGGCCGATGCCGGGCTCGGATAGATGAACGTTCGGGCCCAAGTCTCGGGGCCACGAAAAACGGATGAAGGGGAAGGGCGTTCGCGGCGCGGAATGGTCGACGCGATTAAGCGCGAGATCCTCGAGCGCCAGGGATACAAGATCGTGGGCGAGCACAGCGGCGTGAAGGTGTGCCACTGGGCGAAGAGCAAGCTCACGACGGGCGTCGGGTGCTACAAGGAGACGTTCTACGGGATCGAGAGCCACCGGTGTCTGCAGATGACGCCGACGGTGGACGCGTGCAACCTCTCCTGTCAGTTCTGCTGGCGGGCGCAGGAGTGGGGCTCCGATTCCCTCCAGGTCGCGGACGATCCCGAGTTCGTGATCGACGGCGCGGTAGAGGCGCAGCGCAAGCTCCTCTCCGGGTACG
>VBMQ01000107.1:1744-4489 GCA_005878375.1 Methanobacteriota archaeon
ACCCGAACCAGGTCGCGATCTCCCTGACCGGCGAGCCCACGCTGTACCGACGCCTCGGCGAGATGATCGAATCGTACCACGCGCGGGGGATGACGACGTTCCTCGTCACGAACGGGACGACGCCGTCCGTCCTCCGCCGCCTCGCGGACGAAGGGCGGCTGCCGACGCAGTTGTACGTGACCGTCGCCGCGCCGAACGCGGAGGTGTACGACAAGCTCATGGCCCCAAAGTCCGACCACGAGTGGAAGAAGCTCCGGGAGACGCTCGCGCTCCTGCCCTCGCTCGCGACGCGGACCGTGATCCGGCACACGCTCGTGGCGGGGTGGAACCTCGGATGGGAGGACGAGTACGCGGCGCTCGACGCCACCGCCAAACCGATGTTCGTCGAGTGCAAGGCGTACATGTTCGTCGGGGAGTCGCGCCTCCGCCTCAAGGTGGAGAACATGCCGGGCCACGCGATGATCCGCGAGTTCGCATCGAACCTTGCGAGTCGCCTCGGGTACGGGATTGCATCGGAGCGGGAGGATTCGCGCGTCGTCCTGCTCACCCCGGACGGGCAGCTCCACAAGCTCGACCGCGCGGCGCTCGGAGAGCGGTTCGTCGCGATGGCGTGAGACTCACCGCCAATCGTTTTTATAGGTGGAAGGGCGCATCGGGCGCCGAGCCGTGGTCGACCTCATCGCCCTCCTTGCAGACGCGGTCGAGAACCCCGTCATTTATTTCCTTCTCGTGTTCGTCTACGCGATCCTCATCGCGATCATCCTTCCGATTCCGATCGAGACCGCGCTCCTGATTCCGCTCCAACGGGGGAGCCTTTCCTTGTTCACCGTCGCGCTCTTCGCGGTTGCCCTCGGGAAGGCCGTCGGCGCGTGGCTCGTCTTCCTCCTCGGGGTCAAGGTCGAGGGCTCGATCACGAAGTGGTCGAAGCGGTGGAAGTGGTTCGCGAAGTTCGTCGAGGTCCTCGAGCGGTTCGTCCGGTGGTCCGGCACGCTCGGGCTGTACACGCTCCTCAGCATCCCGCTGATGTCGGACACGTTGCCGATCTACTTCTACGCCCTCTTCAACAAGGAGGGGAAGGCGCTCGACCGCCGCCAATTCATCCTCTCGAACTTCCTGGCGGGGTTCAACCGCGTCGCGCTGCTGTTCATCCTCGCCGTCACCTTGATTCCCGGCATCATCCAAATCCCTTAACCGTGGCGCCCGTATCCTGCGGCCGTGTTTCCAATCCCGACGGTGCCGACGGCGCAGGAACTGATCGACAAAGCGCTCCGCCGCGCCGCCAAGGCGACGGGCAAGGGCCTCACCCGCCAGGAGCGCGCGCGCCGCGGAAGCGCCGCCAAGATGAATTCCGTCGGGGACACGGTCGACACGACTCTGAAGAAGTACGTCGAGGCCGTGCCCTCCCTCGAGCGGCTTGGTGACTTCCAGCGCGAGCTCGTCGAGACCCTTGTCGGCGTCGGGAATCTCAAGCACGAGTTGGGCGCGATCGACTGGTGCCGCAATCAGGTCGTCCGCCTCTGCCGCCACAGCGCCCGCCAGGCGGGTCGCGCCACGAGCCCCGAAGAAGCGCTCCGGATCCGCAAGGCGGCGTACGGCCGCGTCTCCTCCCTCATCCGTCAGATCGGCCCGAACCTCGAATCGTTGGCGGCGATGCGCGCGAAGCTCATCCGCGTCCCGGACATCGACCCGGAGATGCCGACGATCGTCGTCGCAGGATACCCGAACGTCGGGAAGAGCCAGTTCGTGCGCGCGGTCTCCTCCGGGAAGCCGGACGTCGCCCCGTACCCGTTCACCACGAAGGGGATCAACGTGGGGCACTTCGAGCGACGCTACACGCGCTACCTCGTCGTCGACACGCCCGGCTTGCTCGACCGACCGATGGAGAAGCGGAACGCGAACGAACGCCAAGCCGTCGTCGCCCTCCGCCACCTTGCCGACGTCATCGTCTTTCTCTTCGATCCCTCCGAGACGTGCGGCTACCCCATGCCGCTCCAAGAGCGACTCCTCGCGGAGGTGCGCGAGGCGTTCCCCGGGGTCCCCATCCTCGAGGTCGAGAACAAGACGGATTTGTCCCGGTCGGACAGCCCCCGCCAAAAGGTGAGCGCGCTCACGGGCGAGGGGTGCAAGGAGGTCGTCGACGAGGCGTTGGCGGTAATTACGCGCCGCGCTCCTGCAGGCGCGCCTCTCCCACGAGTTGACTGATCTCGATTCCCTTCATGGGGACCCCGAGGTTCTTGCTGACCTCCGCCACGACGGCGGGGTCGTCGAAGTGGTGGACCGCCTCGACGATTGACCGCGCGACCGCGTCCGGGTTCTCGGACTTGAAGATGCCCGAGCCCACGAAGACGCCATCGCAACCGAGCTGCATCATGATCGCCGCATCCGCGGGGGTCGCCACGCCCCCCGCGGCAAAGTTCACGACGGGCAGCCGCTGGAGCTCGCGGATCTCCTTGAGGATCGCGTGGAGCGCGAGCTCCGTCTCCTCCAGCGTGTCGTCGCCGAAGACCGCCTCATCGATGCGCACTTTGGCGGGGAGCCCCATCGAGGTGCGGACCTCTTCGAGCAGACGCACGTACGACTTCGCGAAGTGTTCGGAAACCCGGTGAAGCCCGTCCTCGTCGGAGTTGCGGAGGTCCGCGATCGCGGCGTTCGTGAGCCGCATGTGGCGAACCGCTTCGACCACGTTCCCCGTTCCCGCCTCGCCCTTGGTCCGAATCATCGCAGCGCCTTCGTAGATCCGCCGAG
>VBMQ01000107.1:4675-13899 GCA_005878375.1 Methanobacteriota archaeon
GATCCGTTGCGCGTCCGCCATGCGGGCGACCCCGCCGGCGGCGCGAATGTCCGCGGGGACGCGCTCGAGCGCCATCACCGCCACGGCGCCCGCGTTCTCCGCGATCACCGCGTGGTCCGCGTTCGTGACGTCCATGATCACGCCGCCCTTCTGCATCTTCGCGAACCCGCGCTTGAGCAGGTCCGTGCCGCGGCGCATCGTTTCCAGGTTCAGGTCGACGGGCATCGGTGCTTCCAAGTGTAAGTTACTTTGGCGGCGTATATCTAGTTTCTCTCGCGGTTTCACGGGAGCGCGGCCGCGCGCCGAAATGGACTTATACGCCCTGCTTCTGTTTGCCGCCAATCGGGATGGGAATGGTCGACTTCGCCTTCGGCCTTACGACGATCGTCGCGATCTTCGCGATCGTGGACCCGTTCACGTGTCTCCCGTTCTTCTTGTTCGCGACAGATGGGATGACGCCGCAAGAGAAGCGGAACATCGTCACGAAAGCGACGTTCGTGGCGCTCATCACGCTGGGAGTCTTCGCCCTGTTCGGTCAAGGAATCTTCGCGGTCTTCGGCTTCACGATCCCCGCGTTCAAAGTCGCGGGCGGCATCCTCCTCTTCGCCGTCGCGTTCGAAATGCTCCACGGCATGCGGCCGCGGACGAAGCTCACGCAGACGGAGCACGACGAGGCGCCGGAGCGGGAGTCGGTTGGGATCGTGCCGCTCGGGATTCCCCTTTTGGCGGGGCCCGGTGCAATCACGACCGTCATGATCTTCATGGCGCGTCCCGACGCAGACCCGCTCGACAAGATGTTCGTGATTCCGCGGACCGGGTCTCGAAGCGCGTCGGGAAGTCCGGCACGCTCGCCATTGGACGGATCATGGGCCTCTTGTTGGCGGCGATCGCAATTCAATTCGTGATCGACGGGATCTTCCAGTCTGCGATCGACCATGGCCTCATCCGATGACAGGCGCGCCTAAATACGGACGAGCCGATTCGCGACACATGGGTTGCGACCGTTGTGGCGCGCCCGCCGTCGCGTGGATCCGATACAGCGGCGCCCATCTGTGTCGGGACCACTTCCTCGCGTTCGTCGAGAAGCGCGTGAAGGACGAGGTGCGGAGAGAAGTGGATCTCCGTCCGGGGCTCCGCATCGCGGTCGGCCTCAGCGGCGGGAAGGACAGCAGCACCGCCACGACGCTCCTCCACGACCTCGTTGCGCAGCGGCCCGACGTGGAACTCGTGGCGATCACGGTCGACGAGGGCATCGCAACGTACCGCCCGAGGGGGATTGAAGTCGCCGCGAACCTGTGCGCGAGGCTCGGCATCGAGCACCGCGTCATCTCCTACCGCCAAACGGTCGGCTTCGAGATGGATATGGTCGTGAGGCTTGACGCGGACGCGATCCCGTGCGGGTACTGCGGCGTCTTCCGCCGCCAGGCGTTGAACCGGGCGGCACGGGAGGTCGGCGCGGACTACGTCGCGACCGGCCTGAACCTCGATGACACCGCGCAGTCGATTCTCATGAACGTCGCACGGGCGGACATCGACCGGCTCGCCCGGCTCGGGCCCCATGAGGCCGCGCAGCCCGGACTCGTGCCGCGGCTCCAACCCCTTCGGATGATCCCCGAGAAGGAGGTCTACCTATACGCGATGCTCCGGGGCATCCCGTTCCACGACGCGACGTGCCCGTACGCCGAGCGCGCGCAGCGGGGACGGTTCTCTTCCATTGTCGCCCAGCTCGAGGAATCCGCGCCCGGGACGCGCCACGCGATCGTGAGCACGTACGATCAACTGCGACCCCTACTCCAGCAACGGTTTTCGTCGGGAGAGGCGAGAGCATGCGAGCGTTGCGGGGAGCCCGCGTCCGACCTCCTGTGCAAAGCGTGTGAGTTTTCAGAACGGCTGGCTGCTCTCGCCTCGCAAGCGGGCGAGGGATGACACCCCGACGGGAACGAAGCTGGCGGCGGCAGTGCGTTCACTTGGCGCGATGCGATTTCGCTGATCTCCGGGGGGATCTTGGGGCTGCTGGCGTCGGCCCTTCTGTTAGCCGTGCTGTGGGTCTCGGGGTGACCGTCGTCCGCCGCAGGTCGATCGTGTCCTCGCGGCCGCGGCCGACGGAGACGAACGCGAGCTTCGCGCCGAGCTCCTTCTCGATCCACCGCACGTACGCCTGCGCTTCCTTCGGCAGCGCCCCGAACCCGTTCGCGGCGATTCGCCGCCACTCCTCCGGCGGGAGGTCCTCCCATCCCGTGAGCTCCTCGTAGACGGGGTTGCACTCCGCGAGGACGTGCATGTTCGCGGGGAACGCGCGGAGCTCCTCGTCGTAGTGGTCGTACGCGAACGCGACGGGCACGGTCTCGAGGCCGCCGAGGACGTCGAGCTTTGTCACCGCCAAGTCCGTGAGTCCGTTCACCCGCGCGCTCAGCCGGACCATGACGAGGTCGAGCCAGCCGACGCGCCGCGGCCTCCGCGTCACCGTGCCGTACTCCCCGCCGCCGCGCTCCCGCAAGTACTCCGCCTCCTTCCCGTCCAGCTCCGTGGGAAACGGTCCCGCGCCGACGCGGCTCGTGAACGCCTTCACGACGCCGATCACGCGGCCGATCGCGGCGGGGCCGACGCCGGAACCCACGCACGCCGCCGCGGCGACGCAGTTGCTCGAGGTCCCGTACGGGTAGATGCCGTGATCGACGTCGAGGTGCGTGCCCTGCGCGCCCTCGAACAAGACCGACTTCCCGTTCGCGAGGGCCTCGTGAACGACGAAGCCCGCGTCCGCGACGAACTCCTGCAGGCGCGTGGCGAACTCCCGGTACTGGTTGAAGATCCGCTCGAGGACGAACGACTCCGTCCCGCCGAGGGCGAGGATGATCCGGTGTTTGGCGGGGAGGTACGATTCCAATTTTTTCCGGAGGACGATCGGGTCGAGGATGTCCGTGACGCGGATGCCCCAGCGGCCGACCTTGTCCTCGAAGGCGGGGCCGATGCCGCGCTTCGTCGTCTCCGCCGCCATGCCGCCCTTCACGCCCTCCTCGAGCGTGTCGAGCGCCTTGTGCCACGGCATGACGACGTGCGCGCGGTCGCTCACGCGGAGGTTCTCGACCGCGTACCCGCGCTGGCGCAGGCCGTCGATCTCCTCGAGGAGCTGTCCGGGGTCGACGACGACGCCGTTCCCGATCACGTTGAGCACGTTCGGCCGGATGATCCCGCTCGGGAGGAGGCGGAACGCGAACGAGTCGCTCCCGACTTGGACCGTGTGGCCCGCGTTCGCGCCGCCGTTGAAGCGGACGACGAGGTCGGACTCCGCCGCCAGGACGTCGACGATCTTGCCCTTCCCTTCATCTCCAAATTGGCAGCCAATGACGGCGGTCCCGGGCATGGTTCCCGGCGAGGCACCAAGGGTCGGATATTAAACCTTCGGGGCCCGGCTATCGCTTCCGACGCAACGCGTCGCGGAAGGACGCGGGCGCGCGCTCCGTCGCGACCGTGATCACGACCTTTGGCAGGCCTCTCACATGCTGTCGGAGGAACCGCTCCGTCCGTTGGCGGTCCCGTTTCCAGCACTCGCGGAGCCACGTGCCGACCGCGCGCTGGACCCAGAACTCGTCGTCGTACAGGAGGCGCTCGATCAATTGGAACGGCTTGTCGAGTTCCTTCGCGAGCACGAAGTCGTGGAGCGCGTACAGGGCGACGCGGCGTCGCCATGGATTCGTGGCGGTGGTCCACCGCAGGACTTCGCGGAACTTGGCGGGGTCGTCGTGCACCATCCGCGCGATCGGGCCCCCGCCAATCTGGTCGCACATGCCCCACCCCACGGAGTCGTCGACCCATCGGTCGAGAAGCCCCCACGAAGCATCGTCAAGGATCTTGGCGTGCGCCTGAAGGAGGCTCACCGCCAACGCTTTCTCTTCGAAGGTCGGGCCTTTCCGGACAGCCGCCGCCAACGCATTCAATTCTTTGGCGGTGATGTTGCGATGCGCCTTCCGGAACCCCGCCAAGATCGCGTGCATCGTCGGAACGGAGAGCCCGATCACGGGATACGGAGAACCGAGGTAGCGCCTCGCGGATTCGTTCCCGTCCGTCTTCCGGTATCCGGGGATTGACGAAACGAGCGCGCGTCGCTCCGCCCCGACGTTCACCCCTTCACCGTCTTCAATTGGCGGCGGTACATCCCGAGGATTTCCTCGACCGTCGTGCTTGTCCTCCCGCCAGCGGCCTGTGAAGCGCGGGAAGCGAATCGCGAGGCCGGACCCTTCGCGGACGGCCCCTTTGGCGGCGGTGTGGACAGGGCTCAGCGTGATCTCCGAGCCGAGGACCTCGACGACGACCTTCGGCTCGAACCACGCGTCCGCCTGCATCGCGCTGTCGACGCGCGCGTGGCGGTGGGGGACGACGAGCTTCCCGAAGCGGTCTCGGAAGGACGCGAGCATCTCGTCCGTGAAGCCGGTGCCGAGCTTGCACACGGTCTGGAACGTGTCCGAGGGCTTGTCGTACGCCGCGCACAGGAGGGCGCCCCACGTGCCCGCGCGCTTCCCCCGCCCCGCCAACCCGCCGACGACGACGAGGTCGACCGTGTCCGTCATCTCCGCTTGGTAGTCGCGCTTGATCTTCACCCACTGGTAGCCGCGCGCGCCCGCCTCGTAGACGGAGGTGAGGGATTTCGCGACAAGGCCCTCGCAGCCCCGCGTGATCGCATTCTCGAAGAACGTCTCCGCCTTCGCCTCGTCGTCCGTGACGAGGACCTCGGCGAACTTTACGCGGTCGCTCTCCTTCACGGACGTGTGCAGGGTCTTCTGTCGCTCCTCGTACGTTTTGGCGGTGAGGTCCTCGCCGTCCTTCAAAAGGACGTCGAACAGGAAGAGCGTCACCGGGAGTTCCACCGCCATCGCCTCGACGCCGACCTTGCGGCCGCGGCGGTGGCTGACCTCTTGGAACGGGAGGAGGTCTCCGGTGTTCGGGTCGACCGGCACGCCCTCGCCCTCGATGATCCCCTCTTTGGCGGTGAACGCCGCGCGCGCGGCGGCGACGATTTCCGGGAATTGTGCGGTGATGTTCTCGAGGCGGCGGGAGAAGATCTGCACGCCGTCCTTCGCGAGGTGGACCTGCATCCGCAGCCCGTCGTACTTGTACTCGAAGGCACACTTGCCGCCCAGTCTCTCGAACACTTCTCTCAACGTCGGCACGCGCTCGCAGAGCATCGAGAGGATGGGTCGCCCGACTTGCAGATGGATCCCCGCCAACCCGTCGAGCCCTTTCGTCGCGAGGACGGACGCGACGTCGCCGAGGTCCGAGGAGACGTTGTACGCGCGCTCGATCGCGTCCTTCTGCTCTTTCGTCGCGAACGCCCCCGCCAACGCGTCGAGGATCGTCATGTCCGCGACGCCGAGCCGCATCTTGCCCACGACGGTGCGGACGATGTACTTCGCCTCCGCGGGCTGCGCGGACTGCAGGAGTTCCGAGAGCTTATCGATCTTCATCTGCTGGGAGCCCTCGCCCGCCGCAAGCGCGATCGCCATTAGGTTCTCGAAGACTTTGCGAACCGTGAGCGCGTCCGAAGTCAGCGCCGCTTGGCGGCGTTCCCGGATCGCCTCTTCCGCGACGAGCCCGAGGTCGCCCTTCTCCTTCCACAAGGCTTGGACTCGTTTCTCCTCAAGGTCCGTGACCTGCGCGAGGACGCGGATCACGAGCTTCTCCGCGAGGCCGAGCTCGACGCCCGCATAGTCTGGCGCGATGCGGCCTTCCGTGAGGTAGACGACCTCTTTGACTTCCTTCGGCGGGACCTTCTTGAAGAGCTGGACGAGGAGGTCCGTCATCTCGAGGCGCTTCGTCGTCGCCTCGAGCCTCTCGTACACGGAGACGAGGACGCCATAGTCCATTGATTTTCCGTAGCGTTGGCGGTGATATAAGGCGTGCGCGGGGGTGAGATGAAGTCCCGGCGAACCGAGGATTACTGAAATTGGCGGGGGTCGACGACGGGCCCCTTGGCGGTGCCAACACGTGGGCCGTTGGCGTCTTTCTTGCCGTTCAGATGGGCCGTCCCGCGATTGTGAGCGACTTCCCCCCGAACGAGGCCCTCTCTGTCCCCGGACTACGGCCTCGGAATCAACCGGGGCGGACTCGCGGACGACGGGGACACCCGCGCTCTCGGGTGGGGCCGGGCGGGCAGCGATGGGGGCGGCTCATGGAACACTTGGGGCGCGCTTTCTCCAGACTGGTGGCAAGTTCGCTGGCGAGGACAGGCGTCGTCGCGGGCGGGGGCGGGAGTCGCCCCATCGGGAGCCCGTCTTGCGACACTCGGGGCGGACCGTGTGCCGACTGTGCAGAATTCGGCTCGGACTGGGGTAGAAGCGACTTTCCCCCCGCTGGCATCGCTTCCGATCCGGAGCGCGACGCTAACGGCCCCCAAGGCTCACGCGTACTTCTTCAGGATCCGGTCCACGATCTCAACGGAAGCGCCGAGATAATTGTCCGGATCGAGCGCGGCGTCGATCTCCTTCTTCGTGAGCGCTTTCGCGATCTTCGCGTCCGCCACGAGCGCGTCCCGGAGCGGGGCGTCCTCTTTCCGCGCCCGTTTGGCGGCGTCCTGCACGAGCTTGTGCGCCTCCTGGCGGCCGAGCCCTTTGCCGACGAGGGCGATCATCACGGACTCTGCCATGACCTGCCCCTTCGTCGCCGCCAAATTCGCGCGCATCCGCTCGGGGTACACGCGCAGGTTCCGGAACACGTCCGTCGACTTCGCGAGCAGGTCGTCCGCGAGGATGAGGGCGTGGGGCAACATGATCCGCTCCGCGGCGCTGTTCGTGAGGTCGCGCTCGTGCCACAGCGGGACGTCCTCGAGGGCGGGGATCACGAATGCGCGCACGATCCGCGCGAGGCCGCACACGTTCTCGCTCGTCACCGGGTTCTCCTTGTTCGCCATCGTGCTCGAGCCGACCTGCTTCTCCCCGAACGCCTCCGCGGCCTCGCCGATCTCCGTGCGCTGGAGGTTCCGGACCTCCGTCGCGAATTTCTCGGCGCTCGCCGCGACGTTCGCGAGCATCGTGATCAGCTCCGCGTACCGGTCGCGGCCGACGACCTGGCCGGACGCCTCCTCGTACGCGACGCCGAGCTCCTCGCACGCGTCCTCCTGAACGTCGAGCGCGTGCGGACCGAACGCCGCGCCCGTGCCGACCGCGCCGCTCATCTTCCCCACGCAGATCCGCGGCCACGCCTCTCCGAGTCGGGCCAAGTGGCGATCGACCTCGAGCGCGAACACCGCCATCTTGAGGCCGAACGTGATCGGCACCGCCGCCTGTCCGTGCGTCCGGCCGAGCATGACCGTCTTCCGGTGCTTCTTCGCGAGGACGAGGAGCGCCGCCTTGAGTTCGTTCAGGTCCTCCCTGACGATGCCGAGCGCCTCTTGGAGCTGGAGCGCCGTGGCGGTGTCCGTGATGTCGTTGCTCGTCGCCCCGAGGTGGACGAACCGCCCGCTGTCGCCCGCCTTTTCGGAGAGCGCCACGACGACCGCCATCACGTCGTGGCCGATTTCCCTCTCGAGCTGAGCGACGCGCTCGACGGTCACGGTCTTCACGTCCGCCGCGCGCGTGATGTCCGACGCCGCTTTGGCGGGGATGTCCCCGAACTTCGCGTGCGCCCGCGCGAGCGCCGCCTCGACGTCCAACATCCGTTGGAGCTTCGCGTCCTCGGAGAAGAGGGCCTTCATCGGCTTCCGGCCGTAGCGGAAGTCGAGGGGGCAGACGACCACGGGCGACGGAAGGCGCGGACTCGGACGGCTCTTGGTGGCGGGATTCGCGCAGCCGCCGGAGCGGGAGGAAGAGGACGAGCGCGCCGAGCCCGAACCCGGCGAGGAGCGCCAACCAGTACGGGCCATAGCCGACGACCGAAGGCGGCGGGGACGGCCCCGCCTGCACGTAGATGAACGCGACCGCCTCGTTATTCGATTGGTCCGTCTCCGTGAGCGTGTGGTTCGCGACGACGTGGATCTCGTGCCTCGTCCGGACCGTCCACGCGCGGTCCGGCGTGAAGCGCGAATCCCGCCCGCCCGCCTTGATCGGCTTCGGGGTCCCCATCGTGAAGCTCGCGAGGTACGTGCCCGGGGCGCACGGGCCCTCGCACACGTTGACGATCACGTTCGCGGCGGGCTCGTCGCCGACGTTGCGCACGACGACCGTGAGGTTCCCGAGGACGGTCGAGCCCGAAGGCGTGCCGCCGGAGAACACGATATCGGTCGCGAGCACCGCCAAATCCGGTTGTCCCCGGTAGGCGAGGAGCTTCGACCCTTCGCGGACATAGACGAGATTGGTTCCGGTCGTCCGTCCCGCCGCGATCGGCGCCCCGAGGGCCGCGCGGGCGTTCGTCGTGTTCCGGTCGGCGACCGCGCCGTCCGTCCCGTCGAGGGCCACGAGATCGTACGTCGTCCCGTTCACCGCCGAAAGGTACACGCGGCCGTTTACCGCCGCCACATCTTCCCCGCCAACGGGAGCGGTGAGCCCGCCACGCACCCAGAGGACCTGGCCCGTCAATCGGTCGAAGCCGTAGACGCGACCGTCGGCGCGTCTGGCGGTGATCGTGTTCCCGAGAATCGCGGGCGTCCCCGCCGCGAGCGAGCTCATCCCGAAGGACCAGACGGGCGCGCCGCCAAACGTGCGGTCGTAGGCGGAGACATTGTTGGGCCCGGACAGATACACGTATGGGTCCGCCACGACTGGCGAGGACGTGATCGCGCTGCCTGCGTCGATTTCATGGAGCAGGTCGCCCGTGCCGCGCTGCGTCCCCTGCACGCCGTCTGCGACGCCGTTGATGTCGAGGAAGAGGAGCTTCGTCCCCGCCGTGACGTAGACGATGCGCTCGAGGGCCGCCGCGACCGTCTGCACGGGCCCGCCCGTGGGGAACCACCAGGCGATCGTTCCGTCCGCGACGTTCACCGCGTAGACGCTCCCGTCCTGCGAGCCGAAGATCACGAGATTGTTCGCGAGGATCGGCGCGGACTGCGTCGGACGCGGATTCCCGGAGGTCCACGCGGTCGTCCCGTTGAACGTCCACACGGTCCGGTTCGTGCCCGTGTCGACCGCAGTCAAGATCTCGCGGTAGTTCGTCGTCTGGTTGGCGGTGAACAGCGCGTAGAGGCGTGTGCCCGCCACCGCCAAACTCCGCGGCGGCCCGACGACGCGTTCAGAAATGAGAATGCGCGCGGTCCATGCCCCGTCGCTCCCCTTCGCGCTGCCGTTCCCCGCCGCGACCTT
>VBMQ01000027.1 GCA_005878375.1 Methanobacteriota archaeon
CATACGCATATCCGATGCTTGTATGAATCCCGTATCCCCATGCAGGCGCGCCGGTGACGACGTCCGCATAGCCGTCGCCGTTGAAGTCCCCGATCGCGACGGACCATCCCATCTGCTCCCCGACCTTGTATGTCGGGCCGTCGTCCCGCAGCGTCCAGGCAGTCGTGGCGGTAATCACCATCGGATAGCGGACAGAGAGCAGTTCGGGCGGGAGCGGAACGTCGAGACGGCGGCGGGGCAGGTCCAACGCATAGTCCAGGGGGAACGACGTGCCGCCCGCGTCGACCGCGGTCGGGTGTTCCATGTCGAAGACGCGATCTTGGCCGTTCATGACGCCGATCGGGCTGCCGGCTTGTGCCCAAAGGAGAGTGTCGTTGCCCCACTCGAGGTGGAACTCGAGGGCTCCGGAGGGGTCGGACCGCGCGAGAAGGATCTCCTGCGTCAACCCCAAATCACTCGCGGCGTAGCGGACCTCGATGTCGGGGCGGGTGTACCGGACCCCGACGGGCGTCGCCTCGAGCGTCCATCCGATTGGCGGGACGTCGGGGTACGGATTCGGCAGGGTCCAGGCGAAGTCCGCCCCTTTGGCGGCGATTCCAACGCGACCGGCGCGGTCGAACGTCGCGGTGAACGGGCCATCGTATTCGTATCCGGAATCCGACTCGTGAACGCCCCGGGTCCCGGAAGGGACCGTGACGTCTCCCGGTCCCTCCCACCCGCTCGTCTGGAACACGACTTGCACTCGGCCGCCGGCGGGAACCGGGAGTGACGTCTCGAAGCGCCTCTCGTCGTTCGCGGCGACAGGCGCGGCGAGAGGAATCCATCCATAGTCCCACGAGTATGCGGTGCGTCTCGTGATCTCCCCGTGGATGCCTTCAATGTCGATCAGGTAGTCCGCCCCGCGAAGGCCAAGGATCGGCGTCCCCGCGGAGGCGTCCGCGTCCGCATCGATGTACACGCGGAGGTCATCCGTTCCCGCAGCCCGCCACGGGACGGTCGGAGCCGTCGACGCGGGACCGGGCCCGGGCTGCGACGCCACCCGCCGAACCGGGATCGGGGCCCCCGCCAAGATCGTCCCCTTGACATCTGCATACAGGAACAGATCGGCGCCCGTCCGGTTCGCGGCGTATCCGTCAATATTCCGATCCACAGGGACACTCGAAGCGTCCGCGTCCGTCTGCACCTCCGGTCCCCAGTCCCCGAACCATCCGTCGATCGTCTTCCCGGTCGGGGCCGGAAGGACGTACGCGCGGATCGGACCGCCGGAGAGGAGGACCGGCCCGTCCGCGAGGACCGCGTTCACTCGCGCCGTAATGAGGGTCCCGGGCGTCGCTGCCGATCCATCAACGCGAACGGAGAGGCTCTCGGGGCTCCCCGGGTGAAGGACGACTGGGAATGAGGGAAGCATCGCGGTGAGACCGCCGGTGACTTGGACCTCCAGGCCGCTCACGGTGACGTCCCCGCCAAACGCTTGCGCTAGGATCGAAAGGAGTGGCGTGGACGTTTGGGGAAGCAGCTCCGCGAGGCCCGATACCGTCGCACGGACGGCGCCGAGGGCGGGGCCCGGCCGGAACGCGAGGGAATATGAACGATTCCCGTTGCCGTCGTCGGCAAGGAGCAGGATCGTCGGCGTCGCCCACGTTGGGTCCCACGACACCGCCATCTCGATCCGTCCGTCCGAGAAGGCAGCCTCGACGCCGCCTCGGGCCGGAACCCAGGCCGTCCAATTGTCTTCGTCGGAACCTGAGAACGCGCGCATCGCGGTGGAGACGATCTCGCCGCCGCGCCCTTGAATCGCGGCCTGAAGGTCGGCGTCGAATCCGGGAAGCCGATATCGCGCGGCGGAAGATTGGTTCGTCTGCAAGAAGACGTACAGGCCATCAAGGGTGCTGGAGTCAAACCACTTTCCCGCGACGGACGCATAAACGAACAACATGTCCGGCTCCGCGGGAGAGCGGACGACCAGATCCGCCTTGTACCCGGTCAATGCCACGGCGGGGTCGATTCCGGGGGTGGGGGACTGAGAGTATCCGCGCACTCCCTCCCAGTCGGAGAAGTCCCCGTCGATCGCGATGCGGGGAGCCGGACTGCGCTCGGGCAGGAGGAGGGGCGAGAGCAAGAGTCCCGCGGCCAAAAACGGAACGATGTAGAGCTTCCATCGCGCATGGCGCACCTCCGCCTGCGCGCGGCGGCCCCCCAACCCGTTCGTGAACCCGGACCCGTTCGTCAGCCCGTTCGTGATCCCCCCCCGCGCGCGCCGCAACCCGTTCGTGAGGCCGTTCGTCACCCCGTTCGTGCGACCGCGGGTGCCGTTCACCATCCCGTTCGTGCGGCCTTTCGGTGCCGTCCCATTGACCCGCCCGGCCGCGGTTCCGTTCACACGGCCAGGGGCCGTGCCGTTCACGCGGCCCCCCGAGGTGCCGTTCACCCTGCCAGGCGGCGCTTCGGCGGGTCGAACGCCGTTCGTGAGCCCCCGCGTTCGATCTTCGGGGGGGCGAGGCGCCACTCGTCCGGGCGCCCCAACCTCCTTGCCTTGCAACGATTCCAAGTAATTCATCAGGCCGGGCTGCTGTGCCTTCAGTCCCATCTCCGACCGGGGCGTGTGGCAGCTCGGGCACCGGTCCGCAGAGAACGGGACGCGGGCGTCGCAAATCGGGCACGAGAACGTCCGTCCCGTTGCCTCCGCCTCGACGGTCGCGCCGTCCTCGCGGATGCGGACCCGCCGCGACCGAGGTGAGACTTTGACCCCGCCGACCGCGAGGACAGAGAACGCGAGCACCGCCTTTTCTTCGGTCCGGGCGTCAAGGACGGCATGGAACGTCTGCAGGAGCGTGTCGATCCGACCTTGCGGCAACGCGCGATCCGCCGCGAAGATCGCGGTCGCGCCCGCCTCGGAGAGCGCCCCGCGAACGCCGGAGAGCAGCTCGACGACTTGGACCTCCTCAAGCGCCTTGTAGGCGAGCGCAAGGATGTCGACGTACGCGCGCCGTTCCCCCCCAACGAGAAGTCCCTCCGCGGCGCGCTCAACCGCCGCGACGAGGTCCTCCGGACGGCGGCTCACCCGCAACGTGCGGTGCGCCTCCTGTACGCCTTCGACCGCCTGCGTCCAGCAGGTGAACCAATCGACAATCGCAAGCGCTCCCGACGCGAGCGCGGCAGACCCGTCGAGGCCCATCCGGCCCAGCCGGGCCACGAACGCGTCCGGGGCTTCGCCCGCCAGCACCGCGAGGACTCGCTCTCCCCGTCGGAGGCCTTCCGCGACCCAGTGGGCCCCCAGCAGGTGGCGCTCCGATCCCTCGGACGTGAGGAGGAGGACCTCCGCGCGCTGCGGGATCCCGCCGCGGAGGATGGCCTCAAACCCGCGGATACCTAAGTAGCTCAACCGTTCCCCGCCCCGCCTCCGCACGACACTGGCGACGCCCGCCAGCACGTTCCGTCCGGATTCCCTCGCGCATTCTTAGGACGATAGATAAAGTATTCCCCATAGCGCACGGGAGCGAAATGCTCATCCTTCGCCCCCGGCTTGTCCACACATGGAGTACGCCCCCACGGGATGCGCGGCGCTGGACGAGCTGTTCGGCGGCGGCGTGGAGACGGGCTGCCTCACCTTGCTCTACGGCGAGGCCGGGTCGGGGAAGACGAACGTGTGCCTCCAGGTCGCGCGGAACGTCGCGCGAGACGAGAAGCGCGCCGTGTACATCGACACGGAAGGGGTCTCGCTCGAACGGCTCAAGCAAATGTGCGGGGACGACTACCAGACGGTCCTTTCCCGGGTCCTGTTCTCGGAACCGTACAGCAACGAGGAACAGGAGAAGTTAATCGGGCAGGCGGTGAAGATGGTCGACGCGTCGACGGACATCGGCCTCATCGTCGTCGACAGCGTCACGATGCATTACCGGCTCACGCTCCGCGACGACGACCCCGAGGAGCGGCGTTCCCTCGCCCGCCAAGTCGCGCGCCTCCTGCGCGTGTCGCGGAAGTCCGAAATCCCCGTCATCCTGACGTCGCAGGTCTACACAGACATCGACAAAGGGACGATCGAACCCCTCGGGGGCCACATGCTCGCGCACAACTGCAAGACCCTCGTCCGCTTCGAGAAGGTCGGGCCCGCCCTGCGCCGCGCCGTCCGCGTGAAGCACCGCCATCTCGAGGAAGGGCACGCGGTCAAGTTCCGTCTCACGGAACGCGGCGTCGAAGACGTTTGACGGATCACTTGCGACGGGTCCGTTGGGCGCCGGCGAGCGTCTCCAGGATCGACCGCGGGGGCTCCGCAAGACCCGCGACCCGGAGGGCCGAGACCGCCCGATCCACGTTCTCGCGGATCCGTTGCGTGACCGCCTCGAGGGCATGCTCGCGGAACACCTCGCGGACGAGCCGAACGTCCTTGGCGGTCGTCTTCGACCCTCGGCCGTACGCCGCCAAGAACGCCTTCCGCTGGGCCGCGGGGAGGCGTGCGACGGCGACGGCGAAGAGGCGCGTCCGTTTCCCCTTCTCGATATCTCCCTGGGAGGACCCGCCAATCTGCGAGACGACGACGCCCGCGCCGAGCAGGTCGTCGCGGTCCTGGAACGCCCACGCGAACCGTCGCGCGTACTCCTCGATCGCCCGCGACCGGACCCCGCTCGCCCCCGCCAAGATCGCCCCGGTCTTCGCCGCGGCGACGTACAGCACGCCGGTCTTCAGTTCGCTCATCCGCGCGTAGTCCTCTTCGGACAGCTCGCCGACGGTCTCGAAGTCGATGTCGAGCCCCTGGCCGTCGCTGAGCTTCAGATCCGTTTCCGTGAGGATCTCGAGGAGCTGTTCCCGGACTCCGACGTTCGCCTCCGCCGTCTGAATCGCGCGCTCCGCAAGAGATCGAATCCGAAGCGCGTCGAGGATCGCCATGCTCGCGCCGTACCGATCGCGTACGGAACGGAAGAGCCGGGCGGGTCGTGCCGCGTCCTTCCCTCCGTACGCCTTCGCATTCGTTGACCACGCAGAGGGGAAGGTGCGGCGCCGCTCGTCCTCGTCCATGATGTCGTCGAGCAATAGTGTATACAGGTGATACAGCTCGAGCCACGCGGCGGGTCGAGCGGGAATCTCGAGGTCGGGGCTCCCTGTGAAGCCCTGGAACGCGAGGCACGCGATCGCGTACCGGTACCGTTTCCCCGCCGCCAAGATGCGACGGTTCGCCGTCAACGTCCGGGAGAACGGGAACTCGTGGCCACCGCGCGTCGCCTCGTACGCGTCGATGAGCGTCTCGAGCTCGCGGTTCGACCGCATCCGGTACGGGGCGAGCGCCTCCTCGAGCGCCGGCAATCCGACGTCCGTCACTTCGCGGCCTCCAGCCAGTCCGCGGTCGGCCGCGCGACGATCGCGGTCTGCGCCGCCAGTTCCTCGACCGTCCGCGAACCCGTGAGGAACATCGCCGCCTTCAGCTCCTCGATCACCGCGCGTAGCTCGCGGACGACCGCCTCCGCGGATTCCTTGGCGGCTTCGAGCATCGGCTTCGCCATCCCCGCCGCGGATGCTCCGAGCACGATCGCCTTCGCCACATGGTACCCGCTCCGAACGCCTCCGGTCGCGACGATCGGGAGGCCGACGCTGGCGAGCTGGATGGACGCGGGGGTGGGGATCCCCCAGTTCCAGAACGTCGCGCCGAGCCTCTCCTTGAGGTCGATCGCCTCCTTCTTCGCCCGGTAGTATTCGACCGCGGAGAAGCTCGTCCCGCCGAGCCCGCCAACGTCGATGCCCTTCACGCCGGCACCTTTCAGGCGCTGGGCCACCCCGCGCGAGATGCCGGCGCCCGTCTCCTTGGCCATCACGGGAAATTTCGCCGACAGCCGCCGGATCGCATCGAGGACGCCTTTCGCCCGGTGGTCCCCCTCCGGCTGGACGATCTCCTGGAGGAAGTTGAGGTGACAGATGAGGACGTGGCCGTCGATCATCTCCATCGCGCGCCGCGCGTCGTCCACCCCGTACGCCCGCTTCCCCTCCTGCGGCACGAGCTGCGGGGCTCCGAGGTTTGCGAACCGGAGCGGGATGTCGTGGTCCTTCACGACCGCGTACGTGGGGACCAATTCGGGCTTTTCCAAGGCCGCCCGTTGGCTTCCCACGCCCATCGCCACCCCGACCTCCGCGGCGGCCTTCGCGAGGTTCGCGTTAATCTCCCGCCCTCCGGCGAAGCCGCCCGTCATCGAGCTGATCACAAGCGGCGCCGCGAGCCTGTGTCCGAACAGGGTCGTGGACACGTCGATCTCGTCGAAGTCGATCTCGGGCAGCGCGTTGTGGACGAGGTGGACGTCGTTCCAGTAATCGTATTCCGCGGACACGTTCTCCTTGAGGATGATGTTCACGTGCTCCGCCTTGCGCTGCTCCGTCTTGCTCGGCTCCGGGGCGCTCATGGCGTCACCCGCGTCCCGACCACGCGCGGGCTCCGGAGCGCCGCAAGGAGACGACCCTTCTTAAGGCCGTTGACGAGCACGCACCGGTCGACGAACCGGGCCACGCCGATCATCCGTTCGAGCTTGCCGCCAAGCCCGCCGGTCACGTCCTCGGTTTTGGCGGTGGTGTCGATGGCCGCCAGGTTGGCGGGGCCGACCTCGCGGAGCAGCTTCGCGGCGCGGGAACGCTTCGGATCGGCGGTGTACACGCCGTCCACGTCGGCGACAAAGATCGCGGACTCCGGGCGGAACGCCTCGGCGAGGGCGAGCATGAGGAGGTCACCGGAGCAGATCGCGAACCACCGCCGCGCATCGAGGACAACGTCCCCGAACGTCACGGGAGTGAAGCCGAGGTCGCGGTAACGGCGGAACACGTCGAGGTCAAGCGATCGGAGCGCGCCGTCATCGAGTCGCGCGATCGCGCTCGGGGGAAGCGAGACGGGGCGTAGGCCGGCGCGTCGCAAGGCGTCCAGGACCGCCAGGTTCAGGGCTCGCACGTCGCGTTGGACCTCGGCGACCGCCGGCAGCTGCTCGTCATCCAAGTATCCCTCCTGAAGCCGATGCTTTCGCGCCTTGATGTGACCGAATGAGCCCGCGCCGTGGACGATGACGACCTCCTGCCTGCTCGCTGCGATTTCCGCCGCCAATCGGCGGAGGTTCGCCGCCCGGAGGGTCGTGACGTGGGCTTTGTCTGTGAGGACGCTCCCTCCCAGCTTGACGAGGTGCACCGGGAGCGGCGAGCCCCCGTGCGGAAGAAAAGCTTTGGGGTGCAATTTCGGTCACGGGCATCGCGCATCTTCAAGACCCCCCGACGAATCCACGGATCATGGAGGCGGGCGCGGCCCGGAGCGCGCCGCAGCTGTTGCGGTCCGTGACCTTGCCGATGGCCGTGCTCGTCGGGGCCGTCGTCGTCCTTGCGTGGTACGTGACGTGGACCACGGCGGGCGTGACGACGATCCTCATGGAGCCCGCGAGGACCTTGGCCGAGCCGGTGGCCCTCACGCTCTTCCTCGCGATTCTCGTCGTCATGATGGTCGCGATGATGCTCCCGTCCGCGCTCCCGATGATCGTCGCATACCGTGGATTCACGCGGCTCGAAAACGGCCGACCCGTGAGACCCGCCGACAACGTGGGCACCCTCCTGTTCATCCTCCCCTACTTCCTGGTCTGGGGGGCGTTCTCGCTCCTCGCGTTGTTGGGCCTCGTCGCCCTTGGGCTGATGGCGCCGATGATGCCGAGCCCGTGGTTCGCCCTCGCGCCCGCGGCCGTCGTCCTGGCGGCGGGCGCTTGGCAGTTCACGAGACCCAAAGAGGTGTGCCTCACCCACTGCGAGTCCCCGATGGGGTTCGTCATGCACCACTGGCGGTCGGGTCGTGGGGGGGCCACCCGGATGGGGACCCGTCATGCCGTCTACTGCATCGGATGCTGTTGGCTCTTCATGATCGTCCTCTTCGTGGCGGGGGCGATGAGCCTCCTCTGGATGGGGATGATCTCGATCGTCATCTTCCTGGAGAAGGTCGGTTCGAACCGCCTTCCAATGTCACGGATCATCGGGGTCGTGTTCATCGTCTTCGGCGCGGTTCTCGCGGCTCAATTCCTCCTGGCGGGATGAGCCAGGGATCGTCGCCGCTCTGGGGCGGGGACTCTGCAACTACGGGAGCGTGCTGGAGAGCGGCCCCTTCTCGCTGTACTTCGTGACCGTGACGAACCCGGCCGTGTTCTCGTGCTCGAAGTTCAGCTCCCCCTCATCATGGAGGCTCAGTTTCTTGATCGCGGTGACGTACGCCTGCTTGAAGTTGATCCCCGTATCGATGACGAGGTGGCCCTTCCATTCCGCGCCCGTGACCGCGTTCTTGATCGGCGCGCCCTCGACGGCTCCGATGCCCTTGACAGAGAACCCGCTCGAGTATCCGTTCCACTTCCAGTCGATCTTCGCGGTCTTGGTCGGAAGGACCTTCTTGAAGGTCTTGTTGAAGATCTCGAACACCCCGCCGCCGTTCTTCCCGCCCCAGATCACGTCGACAGCCTTCCTCTGCTCCGCGTTCGCGTTGTCCACGTAGACCCGCGCGACCCCGTTCCCCTCGTGAATCGCTTTCGGCCACCACAGGCCCCACGCGACGGTCACGCCGTCGAGCTTCGTCCCGTTCACGGCGCCCCTCCGGATCCGATATCCCACGAGCGCTTCGCAGTTCCCCTTGTCCGGCAACGCGTTGAAGTTGCACGGACATCCGTACTCACAGTTGCAGCTCTGGATGTACTCGGTCTCCATCGTCCAAACGGCCATCGAGGTCCCCCGCCACGGGAGGGCGACGCCCACGATAACGGTTCCGGATGCCGGGCACCTCGGCTGGGGAACCGTTATATAACCCACCGTCTCTCGAAGGCACTCCGATGACCCGAAAACCCGCCCGCATGTTCCGCCAGCAGATGCGCGGCTCGTATACCCGGAAGGAGTACATGGGCGGCATCCCCGGCTCACGGATCTCCCAGTTCGAGATCGGCAACCTCCGAACGAAATTCCCGGTCGCGATTCATTTGGTCGCGGACGAACCGTGCCTCATCCGGAATCAGGCGCTCGAGGCGGCGCGCATCAGCGGCAACCGCCACATCGCGAAGATGGCGGGGAATTCGTACAAGCTCAAGATCCGACTGTATCCCCACCAGGTGCTGCGGGAACACAAGATCGCCGTCGGCGCAGGGGCGGACCGAATCTCGAGCGGAATGCGCGGCGCGTTCGGCACTCCGGTCGGCACCGCCGCGCGCGTCGAGCCCGGCACGAAGGTCATCACGATCTACACGACCGAGGCGAACATCCTCCACGCCCGTGAGGCGATGCGGAAGGCGGGCGCGAAACTGCCGACGCCGTGGCACCTGATTATCGAGAAGGACCGCAAGGCCGTGTAGTTACCCTTTTCCCCGCGCAGGGATTCCGCGCCCCGATGGATGAGCGCGGCGCTCCCGCCAAGAAGGTGATGCGCGAACTCCGGGAAGCGTCGGAGGACGACCTACACTTCCGCGACGGCCGAATCTTCGGCAGCATGTGCACGGACCCCCTCCCGATCGCGCGCCGCGCGCATGCGATGTTCCTCGAGGCGAACCTGGGGAACCCCGGGTACTACAAAGGGACGTGGCGACTCGAGCGGGAAACTTTGCGGATCCTTTCGAAGCTCCTTCACGGGAGGAATCTCGGGGGATTCACAGTCTCCGGAGCTACCGAGGGGAACATCACCGCCCTTTGGATGGCGCGCAACACGACCCGGAGGAAGGAGGTCGTCGCCGCCAAGACCGCACACTTCTCCGTCCGGAAGGCGGTCGATCTCCTCGGGATGCGGCTCGTTGAGGTCCCGCACGACGACATGTACCGAGCGGACGTCGACGCGATCGGGCGAAAGGTCGGAAAGGACACGGCCGCGGTCGTCGCGGTGGCGGGGACGACGGAGCTCGGGCAGGTCGATCCCATCGACGAGATCGGGGAGCTGTGTCGCGACCGCGCCTTCCTCCATGTTGATGCGGCGTTTGGCGGCTTCGTCCTCCCGTTCCTCGACCACCCGGACACTCCCCCGTGGGATTTCCGCGTCGCGGGCGTGAGCTCCCTTGTCCTCGATGCGCACAAGATGGGGATGGCGACGATCCCTGCGTCCCACCTGCTCGTGAGGGAGGCGAGCCATTTTCGAAAGATCGCGGTCGAGTCGCCCTACTTGACGAGCGTGTACCAGACCTCGCTTCTTGGGACGCGCAATAGCGCGGGAGTTGCGGCGGCCTACGCCGCCATGCGGGCGCTCGGTCGAAGCGGGTACCGGCAAATCGTCGCACGGTGCATGCGGAACACGCGGACGATCGTGCGCCGGGCCCGCGAGGCGGGAATCGAGCCCGTCGTCGAGCCAATCATGAACGTTGTCGCGTTCCGGGTCCACGACGTAGAATCGACCCAGCGAGCCCTCGACGCGAAAGGGTGGAAAGTCAGCACCTCCCGGAACCCTCGGGCCCTCCGAGTCGTCGTGATGCCCCACATCACCGCCAAATCGGCCCTTGCGTTTGCCCACGACCTTGTCGCCGTTTCTCAGAAAGGCTGAAATAAGGTCGCGCCTAGGACCACCCGACATGGAAGAGACGGACCGCCTCCTCGACACGATTCGCCGGCGGGGCGCGAAGACCGTCGGCCTCCAGTTCCCGGTCGGACTGCGACCACGGGCGGTCGCGTTGGCGGGAGACCTGGAGGCGCGCGGCGGGGTGACGTGCCTCATCGCCGCCGACCCGAGCTTCGGTGCTTGCGATGTCGCCGAGATGCCGGTGGACCTCATCGTTCACCTCGCGCACGCGCCGATGCCGCACCTCCGCTACCGGAACGTGTACTTCTACGACCTGCCTACTCCGGTGCCCGAGTCGCTCTCCTTCTTGGATGCCGCCCTCGCCCTCCTCCCAAAACGAGTCGGGCTGATCACGACGACACAGCACCGTGAATGGGTGCCCCGCATTGTCGAGTACCTTCGGGGGAAGGGCGTCGAGGGCGTGGTCAGCGAACCGGACCGACGGGTTGCGTACGCGGCGCAAGTCCTCGGGTGCGACTACTTCACCGCCACGAACGTCGCCGACCGTGTGGACGGGTATCTGTACGTCGGCACCGGCGACTTCCATCCGCTCGGCGTCGCGATCATTTGCAAGGACAAACCCGTCGTCATCGCGGACCCGAGCACGGGGGAGGCGCGGACCCTCGACGCCGTCAAGGACCGCGTCCTTCGCCAGCGGTGGGGAGCGATCGTTCGCGCCCAGGACGCGCACATGTTCGGAATTCTGGTGTCGAAGAAAATCGGGCAGGATCGCGGTTCTTTGGCGGCGGACCTCAAGGCGAAGCTCGAGGCCAGCGGGCGGTCGGCTCGGCTCTTCTTCATGGACCTCGTCGCGCCGGAACTCCTCGAAGGCTACGGCGTGGACGCGTGGGTCTCCACCGCGTGCCCGCGGATCGCAATCGAAGACTACCTGCGGTACAAGGAACCAATGCTGACGCCACAAGAATTAGAGATTGTCCTCGGCGAGCGCAAGTGGGAAGACTACGTGTTCGACGAGATCCGCGCGTGACCGCGCAACCCTTTAACGGGATCCCACGTTTGGTGTGCGATGTCCGCCACACGAGCCGTGGTCCTGCTTTCAGGCGGACTGGATTCGAGCACGGTGCTGGCAATCGCGTCGTCCAAAGGGCGCGAGGTACACGCGCTCACGGTCGACTACGGGCAGAGGCATCGAAAGGAGATTCAAGCCGCCAAGAAGGTGGCGAAGCATTTTGGCGTGGAGGAACACAAAGTCTTGACGATCGACCTTTCGCCGATTGGCGGGTCCGCGCTGACGGACCGACGGATGCCGGTGCCAGAGGGGCGCTCCGCGGCCGAGATTGGCGGGGGAATCCCCGCTACGTACGTGCCTGCGCGGAACACGATCCTCCTGGGCCTCGCCTTGAGCCAGGCGGAGTCGATCGACGCGGACGAGATTTACATCGCCGCCAACGCGATCGACTACTCCGGGTATCCGGATTGCCGCCCCGAGTTCTACGAGGCGTTCCGCGAGGTGGCGCGATTGGGAACGAAGCGAGGCGTCGAGGGGCGCCCGATCCACATCCACACGCCGCTCATCCGGATGACGAAGGGCGACATCGTGCGCACGGGCGCGAAGCTCGGCGTCCCGTTCGAGCTCACATGGTCCTGCTATCATGGACGCGCGAAAGCCTGCGGGGTCTGCGACTCGTGCCACCTCCGCCTCAAGGGATTCCGGGAGGCGGGAATCCAAGACCCGATCGCGTACGAACGACCGCCAAAACGATAAGCACTCAACCGTTCTGTCCAACACCGATGGCACAGGCCCTGGACGTGGCGCCGGCGGGGACGTTCCGCGTCTCGGAGATCTACAAGACGATTCAGGGCGAGAGCTCCCTCGTCGGGTACCCGACCGTGTTCGTCCGGTTGTACACGTGCAACCTTCGGTGTATCTGGTGCGACTCGATGCACGCGGTCGAAGGGGGCGAGTTCGTCGAACAGAGTGTGGAGGATGTGGCGCGGCGCGTCCGCGAATTGGCGGCGGACAGACTGTGGCACGTCTGCTGGACGGGTGGCGAGCCGCTCCTTCAGTGGCGGTCGATGGTTAGCGCGATCCGTGGATTGCCGCCGACGTTTCTCCATTCGGTCGAGACCGACGGGGAGGTCCCCCTCGCGCCGTTGAGCGACGCCCTTCCCGAGCGGCGTCGGGACGGCCTCCTGCGATACGTGATGGACGTGAAATGTCCGGGCTCCGGGATGACGGCGAAGCTCGCGATCGAGAATCTTCGACGGCTTCCTCCACGCCCATCGAATCCCCGCGACCACGATTCTGTTCTCCCCGGCCACACCGGCGCACCGGGTCAGCGCTGGGCTCGACCCCGCCAAACTGGCAGCGTGGATCCTGGAGGACGGACTCGACGTTCGCCTGCAGCCGCAGGTCCACAAGTTCATCTGGCCCGGGAAGGAACGCGGCATCTGAACCTTCATTTACCCGCCAGAGCTAACGCCCACCGTGAAGCGGTTCGAGGAGATGGACCATACCGCGGACGTCGGCATCCGTGCGTACGGGAAGACGCTCGACGAGCTGTTCGCGAACGCCGCGGCGGGGATGTTCAGCTTGATCACGGACCTCGAGACCGTGAAACCCGTGGGCGAGTACGAGGTCACGATCGCCGCCAAGGACGTGAAGTCGCTCTTGTTCGATTTCCTCTCCGAGCTCCTCGTCGTGCACGAGACGCAGAAGGTCCTCCTCTCGCGGGCGCGCGGGGAGCGGATCGACCGCGAGCGTCACCCGCTCCACCTGATGGTGAAGGCCGTCACGTACCATGGAATGGAGGTCGATCCGACGAAGGGCGAGGCCCAAGTCATCTTCGACATCTGAGGAGCCGATGATCCGCGCGATGACGGTCGACTGGTGGAACACTCTCGCGTCCCCGCCGGAAGACTGGGAGGCATTCTCGAAGCAGTCGCGAATCGAGGGGATTCAGGCAATCCTCCGCGCACACGGGGTCGAGTGCACCCTCGCCCGCCTCGACATCGCCTACGACCTGTGGACGGAGCACCTCGCGCGGCGGTGGAGGCAGAACGTGGACCTGTCAGGCGAGCAGCAAATCACGGACTTGCTCGCGAGCGCCGGCCATGATCGGGTCCTCGATCGGGCGGTGATGGCGGAAATCGCGAACGTTATCGGCATGCCCCTCGTCAACCGGCCGCCTCGAATTCACGACGGTTCGATCGACGCGCTCCGCGCGTTGAAGTCGCGTGGCGTCGCCCTCGCAATCATCTCGAACACGGGCCGGACGTGGGGCCAGTTCCTTCGCCAGGTCCAGGACAAGGTGGGCATGGCGGGGCTGTTTGACCATCGCGCGTTTTCCGACGAGGCGCGGATCCGAAAACCTGCGCCCGCGATATTCCACCAAACGTTGGCGGCGTTGCGCGTTGAGCCGGACGAGGCGGTGCACATCGGAGACGACCTGGAGGCGGACGTTGGCGGGGCCAAGGGCGTAGGGATGCGCGCGGTCTGGTACGACACCGGTATCGTGCCGAACGGGGACGGATCGCGGGCCGATGCGGTGATTCATTCATGGCGGGAACTGCCCGAGGTGATCGCGAAGTGGTGAGCGCCAAAGCCACAGCAATCGCCCATCCGATCCAAGGCCTCATCAAATACCATGGCCTCGTCGACGAACGATTGCGCCTTCCGTTCCATGATTCAATCTCTGTTTGCACTGCCCCCCTCTCGACAAAGACAACAGTCGAATTTGGCGAGTTCCCTCGAGACAGCGCGTCGATCAACGGCAGGGAGGTCGCGGGCCACGAGCTCGAACGGATCTTGGCGGTCGTGGACATTGTCCGTATCCGCGCGAAGCTTCACGCGAACTTCCGGATGATGTCTGTGAACGACTTCCCCTCAAACGTCGGCCTCGGAGCGAGCGCGTCCGGGTTTGCAGCACTCGCGTGGGCCGCGAGCGCGGCGGCCCGCCTCCCATTGAACGTGAAGGACGTTTCCCGCATCGCGCGGCGGGGAGCGGGGTCCGCGTCCCGCGCCGTCGCGGGTGGATTCGCCCGATGGCGGACGGGGACCTCGGACGCGGATTCCTTCGCGTATCAGCTCCGGGGAGACGACCTCCGGATGGGAATTGTGATCGCCCTCGTCCCCGCGTTCAAGGAAACAGAGTCCGCGCACCGCGAAGCCCCGAGTTCGCCGTTCTTCCAAGCCCGCCTGGCGGAGATGCCGAAGTTGCTCGCGGAGATGGAACTTGCTATTCGCAACGGGGACCTCGGACAAGTGATGCAGCTCGCGGAGCGGGACACGATGCTCCTCCACGGGATCACGATGACGGGGACGAGCGAGATGATGTTGTGGCGCCCCGAGACGATCAAGGTCATCTTGGCGGTGAAGCGTATGCGTGAAGAGGGGCTGCCC
>VBMQ01000111.1 GCA_005878375.1 Methanobacteriota archaeon
GGGCGTCGAACTCGAGGACGAACTCCTCCGGGGTCGTGGCGAGGAACCCGTGCTCGCGCGCCTTCTTCTCGAGGCGCGTGTGCCACAAGAGGTCGAGCGTTCCGATCTTCGCGGTGAACGCCTCCGTGTAGTCTTCGTCGTTGAAGTCGAGCGCCCGAACCGCCACACCCAACTCCTTCGCCGTTCGCACGGCCTCGACGAAGCACGGGGGCGGCTTCCGGACGTCCCCCCATTGGCGGAGACCCGCGACGTACATCTCTTCTTCCCAGTTCGCGGGTTCCGCCTGCGCCCCGTCGTAGGCGGTCAGCGCATCGAGCTCTTCGCGGCCCACGGTCAGCGCGACCGCGTCGGGCCGAACCTCGGCGATCGCGCTCCGGACCCGATCTCCCTCGGGAACGAGACCTCGGACGACGGGAAGGAACGCGACGCGCGACTCCCCGAGGACGACGACGTCCATGGACCGCTACTTCCTGCGCTCCGCGATCAGGTCCTCGATCTCGTCGCGGTCTCGGATCCGGCGGAGCTCCGACTTCTTGATGAGCGGCGTCCCGCCAATGCTCTGCGCGCTCGTGTGGATCTCGACGAAGAGGACCGCGTCCTTCTCGACGACGGACGAGATGTTCGACATCACGTGGGCCTTGTCCTCGACCCGCTCGCCGCGGTCGGGCACGCCGGTGAGGAAGAGGGACTCGCGCGTCGCGAAGGCCTCGAACGGGCACCGCACCGTCGGCAGGACGTTGTATCCGAGGGTCTGGAGCTTTCGGAACACGTCCTGCTCGAACCGCTCGAACGCCTCGAACCCGCGGAGGGTGTCGCCGGTCTCCTTCGAATACGCGAACGGGTCCACGGGGACGACGAGGCTCTCCCCGAGGAATTCCTCGAGGCGCAACGCGATGTCGACGGTCGCGGACATGCCCTCGAGGTACATCTGAATCGTGCGACGGGAAACCCCCGCGACTTCCGCGAGGGTCCCGAGCGAGACGCCGCGGGATTCCCGCGCGGTCCGTAGGGCCTCCGAGTCGAGGCGCACGTAGAGCCCACCCGGCGCGGAGAACATGAAGGGCGGCACGCCCTCCTCGAACAGGTCCGTGAACGTGTCCGTCGAGACGATCGGCACGCCAAACCGGGAGTAGATCACGCCTTCCTCCAAGGCGCCACTCCCGCTCCGCTCGCCCACGACGATCGGGGACCCGCCCAGGGTCGTCGCGATGAGACGGAGCTCCTCCGCGTTCGCCTTCCCGAACGCGTCCACGTTCTGCAGGATCTTCAGCATGAGGAGGAGGTCGTCGCGCCGCGCGACGACGTCGAAACTCAATCCGCGGCGGTCGTGCTTCTCGCTGAGATAGAACCCGGTCTTCGCGAGGACGTCGCGGACCTCATCGATGAGCTGGCGCCGTCCCATACCGCGAACTATGTTTTTCCTTCTATAAGGGCTCTCCGGTACGGAACGGGAGCGAGCGGGCGCCTTATACGCGACGGCGCGATGCGGCGCGCGATGGCGGGCGTACTGCGCGATGGACAAGTGTTCGTCCCCAATCCGGCCGAGGGGAGCACGCTCCTTAACCGCGGCTCGTTCGGCGAGCCGCGCTCCGGCGGCGGCGTGACGCTCTCGCTCCTCGAGGCGGTCTACCTCGCGGAGACGGAGCGCCTCCAGATCGAGGCCGACGGGGCCGCCGTCCCGTTCCGCGACCTGCTCCGCCGCGCGAACGTGCGCGAAGCCTCGTTCGAGATTCGGTACCTCGTGTATCGCGACCTCCGTCAACGCGGCTACATCGTGAAGGAGTCGACCCCGCCCATCGATTTCCGCGTGTATCCGCGCGGCGGGGCGCCGAAGGTGACGCCGAGCAAGTTCGGGGTCCGCGCAATCAGCGAGCGGTGGGTGTTCGACCTCGATGCCCTCGAGGCGGACGTGCGCCGCGCGGCGGGCGCGCGCAAGAGCCTCCTCCTGGCGGTCGTCGACGAGGAGAGCGACCTCACCTACTACGCCGTGCGGTTCGTGAACCCGCGGGGGCGTGCGACGGCCCGGCCGGGGTCGCCGCCTCCGGTCGCCCATCTGATCGAGGACCGGGCGATGGTCCTGGACGAGGACGAGGCACTCCGGCTCCACGCGAACGGGTTCTACGGGCGCATGGTCGGACGGCGGCTACAACTCTCCCTGCTCGAGACCGCGCACCTCGCGAAGATCGGCGCGATCGAGGTCCGCCGCGGCGACACGAACCGCAAGGTCCCGTTCCCGGCGCTCCGGACGCAGGCCCGGCGGCTCCAACCGGACTTCGACCTCCGGCTCCGCGCCTACGAGGACCTGAAGGCGCGCGGGATCGTCGTGAAGACGGGGTTCAAGTACGGCTCCCACTTCCGCGCGTACGAAGGGGATCCGGACCGGGCGCATGCGAAGTACCTCGTCCATGCCCTCCCGGGCGGGCACCGCGGGATGTGGCCGGAGGTGAGCCGCGCGGTTCGCCTCGCGCACGGGGTGAAGAAAGAGTTGCTCTTCGCCTCCGTGGGAGACGAGGTCCGATACCTCGAGCTCGAGCGCGTACGCCCCTAGTGGAGGCGTGCGGGCAACGCCGCCAAAGTTTCGATCACCGGGAAGGTCGAGCGCTCCCGGGGAAGACCCGGACGGATGATCTGGGTGCACCGGGCGCCCATCGCCTCCGCCGGCCGAAGGTAGGACGCGACGTCGTCCACGACGTATGCGTCGCCCGGATCGCAGCCCGCCAGCGCGAACGCGTTCTGCCAGTAGTACGGGCGGTCCTTCTTTGCGCGCGCGGTCTCGAGCATGAGAAGGCCGTCGAACGCGTCGCGGATCCCCCCGCCGATCAGGGCGGACTCCGCGTTCGTCCGATTCGCGTTCGTCGACAGGAACAGACGGTGGCCCGCGTCCCTCATCGCCGCCAACGCCGGTTTCGCATCCGGAAATGTCGCGTCGATTCCTCGGACGGTCTCCTCCTCGAATTGCTCGGAGAGGAGGGCGAGATTGGCGGGGATGTCGCACCCCATCCACTCGAGCACGAGGCGGAGTTGGTCGGCGTTCAGATCCGTCACGGCACGGACCCACGCGTCGCCTTCGCGCTCCGCCCCGTCCCGCCGGTCGAGCTCCGCGCCGCGCGCGAGGTACCATTCGAACGACTCGGCCTGGACGCGACGCCACTCGTCAAGGTCCCCGCCAAAGCGCCGCTGGAGGATCGCCGCGATGCGCGCGTTGTACCGGCGGTTCATGACCTCGGAGTCGCGATCGCCACGCCGCGGGCGCACGCGCCGCCCCGCCAAAAGCATTCCGCCGCGAGGGGGAAGTAAAACCGCGCGGGAGACCCGAGGGCCTCGCGCGCGGGGTTGTTTTGGGCATTCAGGTCCCGCCGAAGCGGGGCCCTTCTGCGACCAACCGATGCTCCTCCGGCCTAATCAAAGTTCGCCTCAGGTCACGACGACCTTTCCCGCCATCTGGGCATGGAGTGTGCAGTAGTAAGAATAGTTCCCTGCCTGGGAGAACAGGTGGCTCCAGCGAACCCCTGGCGCGAACGATCCGGAATCGAAGAGGCCCGTCGTATTGCTCGTCACGGTGTGGGTCGTCGTGTCCCCGTTGACCCAAACGACGGCGGATCCATGGGCGACCGTCAAGAGGGCGGGGGTGTACGGCTGGGGAACCGCACCCGCGGCACCCGGCACGATGCGAATGTCTGCGGGCGCGCCATTGTTCGCGAGGATCGTCTGAACCTCGCCGGCCGCGATCGCGCCGATCACGATAGCGCCGATCACAAAGCCGACCACGATCGAGGTCGCGAGCCCTCCCGTCGATCGGAACGACATGAGGTAAGGCTTTTGCGATATCCCCGTCTTTGCGTGCAAGGCACCGAGGATCGAGAAGCCGGCGACGAGGAGGAGGGCGGGCAACGCGGACACCGCGTACCAGAACGATGGGTCCGCAGGGTTCGCGAGCGTCCCCGGAAGGTACGTCCCAAAGAAGAGGAGGAAGAGGATTCCGATCCCCGCGGCGACGCCGAAGGACCATCGCTTCCCCTTCAGCGCCGCGATCCCCCCGACAATCGGCAGGACGATGAAGGGGATCACGACGACAATCGAACCGCCTTGCGCGAACGGCGCCGCGACGGGGATCAGCGCTACGCCAACGTAGAGGAGGCCAAGGGAAGAAACCCATACCGCGAGCGGGGTGGCGGCGAGGCGGTCTCGGAGTGTCATTGGACTCCTTTCCGCCCGCGGGAGTGCGTCCTCCGTTACTTCTAGCTTTCGTGCGATCGACGGTGGCCCGGGCGGTCGTACACCAGGCGTCCGGCCACGACCGTAGCGTGTACCGCGAGGCCCGCCACCTGCTGCGCTCGCCGAGGATCCGCCGAGAGGACGACGAAGTCAGCGAGTTTCCCCGCCGCCAGCGAACCCTTCTCCGACTCTTCGAAGGAGGCGAACGCGCCCGCCCTCGTGTATGCCCGCAGCGCCTCTTCCGGCGCAATCTGCTGATCGTCGAACGGCGCCCCAACCGCGCCCGCGAGGCCGTACAAGGGCCCGTAGGGCATGCCATCGGAGCCGAACGCGAGCGGGATTCCCCGCTTCAGGAGGAGGCGGAAGGGATTGTTCCGCGGGAGGCGGTCGTGTCCGAGTCGACGCTCATACAATCCGCCGGGGTGGGACCACCGGGCGACAAAGTTCGGCTGCATCGAGAGGACGAGTGCCAGGTCCTTCACGCGCTCCCTCGCGTCGTCCGTCATGAGTTCGGAGTGCTCGATCCGGTGGCGGTGGTCCTTGCGGGGCTCTCTCCCCAGGACGCGATCGTACGCCTCGACGACGACATCGATCGCCCGATCCCCGATTGCGTGCACCGCGAGCTGGAACCCTGCGCCGTGCGCCCGCGCGAGCGTCGCCGCCAATTCCTTGGGAGAACGGACCAACGGCCCGGTCGCCCGGGAGTCGTCGTCATAGGGATCGAAGAGCGCCGCCGTCCGGGCCCCGAAGGACCCGTCGGCGAACACCTTGATCGCGCCGACACGAACCCATTCGTCGCCCGAGCCGGTCCGAAGGCCCGCCGAGTGGAGGGCCCCGAGCTGCGGTGCGTACGGCATGAGGGTCGCGCGGATCGCGAGCTCGCCGCTTCGGTTCAGCCCCTCGTACGCACGCATCTGAACGGGTTCCACGAAGTCATGGACCGACGTGATCCCCAAGGAGTTCGCATGGGCGATGACCGCCTTCAGCATCCGGATCCATTGGTCCTCGGGAGGCTCGGGGATCGCCGCTCGGGCACGGTCCGCCGAGCCCTCCTTAAGGACCCCGGTCGGAGAGCCGTCCGGGCCT
>VBMQ01000112.1 GCA_005878375.1 Methanobacteriota archaeon
CTTCTTGGGCGGCCCCTGGGTTCACGATTGTGGTCTTCCCATGCTGGGCGACTCCTCGCGCCTCATGGATATGGCCGCAGAGAACGAGCGGCGGCTCGAACTCGTCCACAATCGCGCGGATGGCGGTGCTGCCCACATGTTCGCCGGAGCGGACCACGTCGACGAAACCGTGTGGCGGCGGGTGTGATACGAGAATCGCGCCCGGCTCCATGACCTTTCGGAGCGCGTCTCCGATTTCCCCTTCAGAGAGTTCGAAGGGAGTCCCGAACGGCGTCGGGTTCGCCCCGCCAATCCCCACGAACGTCCGACCCGCGACGACGGCCTTCCGACCGTGCAGGTTCACCGCGCATCGATCGAGGACCGCAAGGATCTCTCGCGGGTCGTTGTTGCCCGGCACCGCCAACGTCGGGACCGCTAGACCTTGCAAGAATTCCTCCGCGAAACTGAGGGGACAATTATGGGTGATGTCCCCCGCCAGGACGAACACGTCCGGTCGGTGCCGCGTCAGTCCCTCGCGGATCATCTGTTTCGCCCGCGGAGATCCGTGGACGTCCGCGACGACGAAGATGCGCACGCGTTCACCCGATCATCCCGAACGTGAGGTCCCGGTAGATCAGGTAGTACGCAAGGGCGTAGCCGAGGATCGCGCCGCTGTTCAGGAGCGGGAGGCCCGCCTGTGGGTTGCCCTTCATCACGAATCGCATGAGGAGCGAGAAGCCGACGAGGATGCCGAGCAACGTCACGAGGGAGACGACCACGTACCCCGCGACGCCGAAGACGAGGACGTTCGGGAGCGTTCCTTGCGCCACGCGCGCCCCGAGGGTCGCGGATGCGGAGACGACGAGGATCCCCGGGATGATTACATCGCCGAGGCCCATGAACATCGCCTCCCGCTCCTCCCCCGAAGCGATCTGGTCCTTCAGGCTCTTCTGGCGGAGGAAGGAGTAGCCGCGAGTCTTCGGCACGACGATCAGAATCGGGAGTCGCTGCGTCGCGACGGCGTCCGCCAGCGTCACCATGTGCTTCGTCTTGTACACGGAGATTGCGTCGTAGACCGCGAGCCCGATGAGCAGGAGGAGGGCGGGGAAGATCGCGAAGGAGATCCCAAGGATGGCGGTGACGCCCGCCGCCACGGAGATGCCCACCGCGTCCACGAGGTACCACTCCGGGTATCGCGCGAGTCCGTACGTGAGTCCCGCAGAGACGACCGCGCCCGCGAGCGTTGCGAGGGGGTCCGCCCACGGGGAGTTGACCGCGAGGAAAAGGAGGAAGAACGGGAGGTAGAAGACGAGAAGCATCGTGAAGAACATCGCCCCGAGGATCACGTACTTCACGGCATTTTGGCGGCGGAGCCGGACGATGAAGAGGATGATCGCGGTGAAGACGAGGATGAGCGCGATGTAGATGCCGGCGTTCACGGGATCGTTCGGGTTCTGGAACACGGGTCCCGTCGTGCCCAAGAACGCGGGCGCGAGGAGGAGGGCGACGAGCTGGGCGATCACAAGGAGCCCCGCCATGGCGGCGACGGGGCGCAGGTCCTGGGCCATCGCCGGACCTACTCCCGGTGGATGTGGCCGAACGCGACCGTCCCTGCGATCTTCTCGATGAACACCTTCACGATGGAGCCCTTCGTCGTCCCGGGCACGTAGATGATGTACTTGTCCTTCTTCGCGATCCCATCGCCCTTCTTCCCGATGTCCTGGATCATGACCTCGTAGACCTTGCCCTCGGCGAGAACGGCCTCCTCGACCTTCGCCGCTTTCTTCACGACCTTCACGGGCCGCCGCGCGCCGCACGCATCGCATTCCAGGATCGCGACGCGGTCCTCCTTCACGAGCCGCGTGTCGGGCCGCCCGCACTCGGAACAGATGACGTAGGTGTCGATGTACGACTTGACGCGGTCCGCAACTTGCGGCGCCGTCACCTTGCCCTTGAACACGACGCGCCGGTCCTCAAGGGCCCCGGCCGTCCCCAACTCCCGGAGCAAGTACTGCAGCACCTGGTCGGGATCGCGGTTGATCGCGGTCGTGATGTCGAGGAAGTTCCGCAACACGGTCGTCTTCCCCTCGACGATGAGGTCGGCCTCGGGGACCTGGAACCGTTCTCCGGAGGACACGGGCGCGGGCAGGGCCTCCTTCGCCCGTTTCAGCAACGTATCATAGGATTGGGCCATGGTAGCCGCGACCAACGGGGGGGCGCGGGATAAACCTTTCTCCGTGAAGCGTAAACGCGAACGTTCAAACCCCGCAGTTTCGTTGGCGACGCCCGATGCCCACGCCGCCAGTTCCGCCGAACGCGCAACCGTTCCTGCAGTACTTGCCGGCGTTCGCGGATTGGATCCGGACCGGGCGGCGGCCGACGCGCATGGAATTGTCGATGCTCCGCACATTCGCACCCGCCGCGTTCCGGACCGTCCGGGCGCTGACGTATGAGGAGATCCTCGTGCTCGCGGCGCCGTATGAGACGGATCCGGAGCTCGGGATCTACGTCCGTCTGATCAAGTCCGACGAAGGCCGTGCGTGGATGACCGCGGTGCTCGCGGACGTCAAGGCGATGTGAGCTACTTCGCCTTCATTGCGGCGCGGACGAGCCCAAGATGAAGGGGCGAGGGGCGCAGCGGCCGCGACCGCAGCTCAGGATGGAATTGCGACGCGACGAAGTACGGGTGTCCTTGGAGTTCGAGGATCTCCATGCGCCGCCCCTCGTCGGAGCGGCCGACATACTTCAGGCCGGCCGCCTCGATCTTGTCGAGGTAGGACGGGTTGATCTCGTAGCGATGGCGGTGCCGTTCGAAGATCGTCGTATCCCCGTACAGTTTGGCGGCGGCGCAACCGGGCGCGAGCGTGATCTCGTGGGCGCCGAGCCGCATCGTCGCGCCCTTCGTCTTGACCGCGTGCTGCTCGGGAAGCAGGTCGACGACGGGATGCGGTGCCTTCGGGTTGAACTCGGAACTGTTCGCGTCCGCGAGTCCGAGCACGTGGCGGGAGAATTCGACCGTCGCGAGCTGGAAGCCAAGGCACACGCCCTGGAAGGGAATCTGGTTGGCGCGCGCGTATTCTACTGCCGCGATTTTTCCCTCGATCCCCCGGTCGCCGAACCCGCCGGGGACGAGGATTCCGTCCGCGCCGCGAAGGAGGGGTTCGGCCCCCTTCTTCTCGATGTCGACGCTCTCGACCCACCGGATGCGCACGCGGCATCGCGTCGCGGCGCTCGCATGGTGAAACGTCTCGATGTGTGAGAGGTAGGAGTCGCGGAGGTGCGTGTACTTCCCGACGAGTGCGATCGTGCACTCCCCCTCCGGGTTGCGCAGCCGATCGAGGAAGTCTCGCCATTCCGCGAGGTCCTCCTGTTTCGCCCTGAGCTCGAGGCGCTTCATCACGTACTCCGTGAGCTTCTGGTCGTCGAGGATGATCGGGACCTCGTACACGGAGGGGGCGTTCGGCGCGCTGACGACGCCGTCGACCTCGACGTCGCAGAAGAACGCGATCTTCTTCCGGATCTCGTCCTGCAGGGGCTCCTCGCCCCGTGCGACGATCACCGCCGGCTGGATGCCGATGCTCCGAAGTTCGCGGACGGACTGCTGCGTCGGTTTCGTCTTCTGCTCCCCGACGGTCCCGAGGACGGGCACGAGCGTCGTGTGGACGAACAGGACTTGGTCCCGCCCGACCTCCATCGCGAGCTGGCGGGCTGCCTCGAGGAACGGCATCCCCTCGATGTCGCCCACGGTCCCGCCGACCTCGATGAGGACGACGTCCGCGCCCTCCTTCTCGCCGACGCGCTTCAGCCAATCCTTGATCTCGTCCGTGACGTGCGGAATAATCTGCACGGTCTTGCCGAGGTAGTCGCCCCGCCGCTCCTTTTCCCGTCGTGATGTTGTTGTCCCCGGTCAGGTTCACGTCGAGGAACCGCTCGTAGTTCCCGAGGTCGAGGTCGACCTCGGCCCCGTCGTCGAGGACAAACACCTCCCCGTGCTGGTACGGGTTCATCGTGCCCGCGTCCACGTTCAGGTACGGGTCGATTTTGACCGGGACGACCTTGAGCCCTTTCGACTTCAACAGGACGCCGATGCTCGACGTCGTGATGCCTTTGCCTAGCCCTGACAGTACGCCCCCCGTGACGAAAATGAACTTCATGCCATCACGGGAATGACCCATCGGCCGGACCCCACATAAAGGTTTGCGGCCGTTTCGCGAAACGGGACCGATCAGCGCGTCCGGCGCCGCCGTCCCCGGCCCTTGGTCGTCTCGACGAGGCCCGCGAGCCGCCACCGAAGGAAGCCGAACATCGCCGCCAAGTTTCGCGCCCGGTCGTACTCGCGTCGGACCCGCGCCGCCTCGGCCGGATTCTCCCTGAGGTCGTGAACAAATCGTTCCGTCTCCGCGAGCGCGCGCGTGAGCTCGTCGACGATGGGCACGTGCGCTGCCCGCGTCGTTCGCGAGAGCGGGTTCAGGTCGATGCTGATCACAATCTTTCCCATCTTCACCAACGCTTCGGCGCGGTCGCCGTCTTCGAGCGGAACGAGCACGACATCCGCGCCGTAGATGCCGTCCTTGTGGGCCCGAGCTCGTTTCGACTCCAGTCCTGGAATCCGCGCGTCCGGCCCCGAACCGAGGACGTCCTTCGCCCCGGCCGTTCGCAGCACTTGGGCAATCCGCCGCACACGCGGCTCGGTCCGGTGGAAGAGGTTCACCTCAATCCGTGCCGGGACGACCGCCGCAAGCCGCGCGACCTGGCGCGGCGCGAGGGCCGCGACGTTCCCGTTCACGGAGATGACGGGCCGCTTGGCGGCGAGGAGGAACGCGGCCGCGGCTTTCTCGGCGACGAGGGCGGGTGCGCTCGTCTCTTCGCCCAAGAGGTAGTCCCACGCCTCCCCTCGGCCGTGCGCGATGAGGCCCTCGAGGACAACGATGCCTTGGCGGTTCGCCGCCACGAGGCGTTCCCGGGTCGTCAGGGACTTGTATCTCGGATGGGAGCGCGGGATGCGCACGATGCGGGAATCGTGCCGCGGACTTAAAGGGACAGGCGCGTGGTGACCGCCGCGACGAGCTTTCCCACGCCGTGCCACAGCGGGTCGCAGGTCGGGAGACGGTACGTGGCCTCGTACGCGTTCACCGTCGCGTCAATTTCTTCCCGCGTCATCCCCTCGTGGTTGAGCGCGAGCGCGATGGTCTTGGCGGGGGAGAACACCTCGAGCAGGTGGATCTCCTCCTCGATCGTGGGCATCGGCCAGGCGACGACGTCGCGGCGGAAGTTCCTCATCTTCCGCGCGGGCGCATGTTGCAGGATCATCGCCTGCGGTTGCGCCGCCATCAGGATCGCGCGCGTCCCGGTGACGTACGCCGGGTGGCTGATGCTGCCCTGTCCCTCGACCACGATCACCTCCGGCTTCTCGGTTTCGTAGGCCTTCGCGATTTCCCATTCCAATTCTCCCACGACGAAGTCGCCGCGGATTGCGTCGACCGCGACGCCGTAGTTCGCGCCTTGGAGGAGACCCGTTTGCCCCGTCGCCACGAAGGTCGCGCGTACGCCCGCTTCGTTGAGTCCGTCGACGAGGAGGAGCGCGGTCGTCCGTTTCCCGATGGCGCCGTCCGTCCCCAACACGGGCACGCGCAGGCACGGAAGGTGGCGGGACAGGTCGCTGAACTGATGCAGTTCCCGCAGCGGGCGCGGCTTTCGGACGTCGACGAGCGCGACGTGATGCTTCGCCGCCAACGGCGCGAACTCCGGGTCCTCCGCGAGGTATTCGTGGAGCCCGGCGACGACGTTGAGCCCGCCCTCGATCGCGGTCCGGATCGCGGGACGGAATTCCGGCGGGATGTACCCGCCAAACGTCGCGACGCCGATGATCAAGGTATCCGGTTGGAGGCTCGCGATCCCTTCCTCGACGGACGCGACGATCGGAATTCCTCGGGCCGTGCCGTCGAGGACTTCGCCCGCGTCCCTTCCTGCGTGCGTGCGATCGATTACGCCCAAGATAGTATACCGTCGCGACCGCCGGACGAGGCCGTTCGCGGTCTTCCCCGCGTTCGTCCCGAAGAACCCGTCGCAAAGGACGAGCGCTCGCTCTGCCGGTTTCATCTCGGAAACTCTTGGCAATCCCCTTAAATAGATTAAGGTTCCTCGCTCGACGTTCATCGATGCCAACCCGCGGCCGCGCCCTCGGAATGCTCCTCTCGCTCGGAAAGGGCGGGGGTCGCGTGGAAGCCCACATCCGCGAGGGCAACTCGGCCCTTCGCGAGGGCGATTTGGCGGCGGCGCTCAAGGCCTACGCGGCCGCGATCGAGGCGGACCCGGAGAACGCGTTCGCGTGGAACAACAAGGGCGTCGTGCTCGAGAACCTCGGGCAGAGCCAAGAGGCGCTCCGGTGTCACAACCACGCAATCAAAGCACGGCCGGGATACGTCGAGGCGTGGGTGAACAAGGCCGTCGCACTCCTTCACATGGGAAATTTCGACCGGGCGAAGGCGGCGCTCGACGTCGCCCTCGAGCTCGCGCCCGACCATGAGCTCGTGTGGGTCAACCAGGGGATCCTGCTCGGCCGGCAAGGCGAGTACGAGGCGTCCCTCGAGTGTTTCGAGAAGGCCCTCGCGGCGGACCCCGAGTACATGCCCGCCCTCATGGACAAGGGTTCGGCGCTCGCGCGGCTCGGACGCTTCGACGAGGCGCTCGACTGTTACAACGGCGTCCTGCAGCGGCGGCCGGAGTTCGCGGACGTGTGGTTCCACAAGGGGCGCATCCTCCTCGAAGCGGGCCGCCCGAAAGCGTCAATCCTGTGCTTCGAGAAGGCGCTCGAGTTCAGCCCGAAGTTCGACGCCGCGCGCGCCCTCCTCGCGCAGGCGCGGACCG
>VBMQ01000113.1 GCA_005878375.1 Methanobacteriota archaeon
AATCCTCTTATACGCTCCAATCCTACGACTCGACCTCACCATGGCGCTCTGGCAGGGACGTTCGAAACGGAAGCCGTCAGGCGGCCGGCTCCGGCCCCTCCGCAAGAAGCGGAAGTTCGAAATCGGGCGGGAGCAGCAGTACGCGTTCCTCGGCCCTCAGAAAGTCAAGCTGTACCGCGTCCGGGGCGCGAAGCAGAAAGTCCGCATCTTGAACGCGGAATGGGCGAACGTCACGGACCCGAAGACCGGGACGACGAAGAAGGCCAAGATCCTCACGGTCAAGGAGAACCCGTCGAACCCGCACTTCGTCACGCGGAACATTGTGACGAAGAGCGCCACCGTCGACACCGATCTCGGCCTCGCGCGCGTGACGTCGCGGCCGGGCCAAGACGGCGTCGTGAACGCCGTGCTCGTCCAAGCGAAGGCGTGAGACTCCTACATCGCGCTCTTCGTGATCCCGACTTGGGTCGCCAGTGCATACGGCGCCATCGTCGGAACCTCGACCTCGCCCCACCACGTGACCTGCTCCGAAGACTTGCTGAGCCCTTTCACGCTGGACCAGACGTTGATGAGGTTGTCCGTGAGCCGGATGTCCTTCACCGCGCCCGCGACCTCGCCGTTCTTGATCCGGAAGATCCCGTCCCGCGGAATCGTCGAGAAGTCCCCGGTGACGTACGACTGGTACCGCGTGTACCACGTGTTCGTAAGCCAGAGACCGTCCTTGACCTCCTCGAACAGCTCGTCCCGTGTCCAGTCCCCGGGTTGGCAGATGAGGGCGAACGGCTCGGGCGCGATGAGGCCCGCGTTCGCCGTCGTCTTCGTCTTCGCCTTCCTCGCGGTGGACGTGTTGTGGAGGTACGTCTTCAGGATGCCTTTCTGGATGATCGCCTTCCGCTTCACGGGCACGCCCTCCGCGTCGAACCGCCGGCGGGCGAGCGTGTCCGCGCTCCCGTCCTCGTAGATCGTGACGGCCGAGGACGCGACTTTCTTCCCCACCTTCTTCAGATACGGGGAGAAACCGGTCTCGACGGCGTACGCGGACGCCCGTCCCCCGGCCTGATCGATGAGGGAGCCGAAGATGAGCGGGTCGAAGACGATGTCGTACTTCCCGGGCGTCCCGCCCTTCGGGTTCTTCGCAAGCGCGGCGATCCGGCCCGCTTTGTGGCCCGCCTTCTCGGGATTGAAGGCAGACGCCTTGGTGGCGCAGGAGATGCCGTGGCCGCTCGACTCGAGCGAGACGAGGGCGCGAATCGACATGTAGAGGCCCGCGCGTTCATCCGCCCCGGAGGCCCCGTTCGAGGAGCTGAGGTAGTGCTGCGTGTGGTACTCCGTTTACCGCAGCCTCGACGTGGTCCGAGCCGTCCCCCAAGGCGACGATCTTCCGATCGACGGTCGCCCGTCGGTACTGGAACGGCCCCTCCGCGATGCCGCGATAGTCCGGGTTCTCGGGCGAGGCTTTCGCCGCCTTCATGAGGTTCGCGAGGATCTGTGGGACTTTGTCGAAGTCCGTGATGTCACCGGTGACGACCCGCCGGTTGCGGACCAGGAAGACGGACCCGACCGTGCGCCGCCACTCGTTCACGATCACGGGTGCGTTCTGCGCGAATCGGATCTGGTAGCTCCGGTCGACGACGACCTCGGCGACCGCGTCTTGCGCCCCCGCCTTGACCGCCTGCTTGACAATCGTCTCCGCCTGGTCCTCCATCGCTCTCACCTCAGGTACACGTTCCGAAGGCGCATCGTCGGCCCGCCGAGACACGCGTCGAGCGCCTGTCCCGGGTCCGACTTTCCGCAGAAGCCCGCCTCCATGATGTCGAGGTCGTTCCCGCACGCGTCGACGGAGCCCCACACCCCTGGCGTGGTCAGCTCGACGACGGTCTTGCGCACGGGTCCCGCGACCTCGCCGTCTTCGATCATGTACCCTTCGCGGCCCACGTACTTCCCGTTGTACCGCTTGTCGTCGATGTTCCATTCCATGTATGTTTTCATGTAGACGCCGTGCTTGACGTCCTCGATCAGTTCGTCCGGTTTCCAGTCCCCCGGCTCGACGAACGTGTTCGCCATCCGAACGATCGCCTCGCGGTCGTAGTTCGACGCGCGGGCCGCGCCGTTCGAGCGCGTCCTCGTGGCCGCGGCGGTCTCCCGGTTCTGGAGGAACTCGTTGATCTTTCCTCCCTTGTACAGGTACCGTCGACGAGCGCGGACCCCTTCGTCGTCGTACAGGTAGTATGCGATCGCGTGCTCCACGGTCGGGTCGTCGACGACGGTCACGGCAGAACTTCCGACCTTGTCGCCCAAGGCGTCGGGCGTGATGAACGATTTCCCCGCCTGCGACGCCTCGCGGCCGAGGACCCGGTCCGCCTCCGTCGGATGGCCGCACGATTCGTGCGCCATGATTCCCGCCACGGGCGGGCCGACGACGAGGTCCATCTTCCCCTCCGGGGACTTGACGCCGTGCTCGAGGGCGTTCTGGCAGGTGCGCGCCTCGTTGAGGACCTTGTCGAGCAGCTTCCACTCCCGAAGGGCCTCCCATCCGCCCGACCATCCGTAGTTCCGGTAGCACTGCTCCGCGTCGTTCCCCGCCATCAGGGTGAGGTAGTAGTACATCCGCAGCCGCGGGCTGTACGAGTGGATCCGCGACCCCTCCGTGTTCGCGAAGTACTTCGTGATCCGCGCATTCGTGAGGAGCATGAACCGTGCGGGCATCTTGTACTTCATGTCGACGAGCTCCCGGTCGACGTGCTGCAGCTCCTCGATCTTATCCTCCACGGGCACGTTCTGGAGCTTCTTGCCCTCCGGGACGGACCAGTTCGAGACGACGGCGGGCTCGTGCGCGAACACGATCGGGTCCTTCCGCTTCGCCGCCTTCGCGATCCGCACCGCGTTGTCGACGATCGCGCGGACGTCCGTCTTCGTCATCAGGTTCGTGGCCGAGAACCCCAGGGAGCCGCCGGCGAGCACACGGACCCCCACGCCCGCGTCGTCGCCGTAGTTGAGCGCGTCGACCACGCCGTTCTTCAGGACAACGGTCTCCGAGGCTTGCTGTTCGTACCGCGCCTCGGCGTACGTGGCGCCCTTCTTTTGCGCGTATTCCACGGCAAAATCGACGAGCTCCGTCTCGGTCATTCTTCCCCCACCGCCCGGAGCACGGAAGCGGGAATAAGCCTATGGGCGTCATGGGGAGGCAAGTTTCAAATCCCCCTCACCCCTCGCACCGGCCGTGGCGAAGGAGAAGCGCGCGATCGTCCTGTATCCCGCCTACTTCGACGCGGAGCGGTCCCGCGAGGACGGCCGACGGGTCGCGCGGAAACTCTCCGTGAACGGCCCGACCGTCGAGGAGATCGCCGCCGCGGCGGGGGCCCTCGGGCTCAAGCCCAAGGTCGAGGCGGAGAGCGCGCACCCGTCGACGCCTTGGCGGCGGGACGGTCGGGTCCTCGTCCGCGCAGATTACTTCAAGACGAGCGTCGTCCGCAAGGTCGCGGAAAAGGTCAAAGAGGCGCGCGCGGCAAAGTCGAAGGGCGCCTGATCACAGGTCCTGCGGGGTCTTCGTCGCGTCGACGATCTTCTTGCCCGCGGAGACGCTGTCGATGGAGTGGATGACGGCGCCGAGCGCCCGCACGGTCGCTTCCACCTTCTCGTAGTCGATCGCAGTCCCCTCGAGGGTGATCTTGTCGTCGATCATGCAATTCACGCCCACGACCCCGTGCAGGGCGGCGAGGCGGCGGGACAGCTCGACAATCGACGGTTGATGGGGCTTGAGCACGTCGAGCACGATCTTCTTGATGTCTGTCAAGGAAAACCTCGCGGGGGAGGGCTGAAAAGGCCGAGGCGACTTAAGGCTATCTCCGCGAATCTCGCGAGGTCACGTGAGGACTTCTGCGCCGCCGCCGGTGACGATCATGGAGTGTTCGGATTGCGCGACGACCCCGTGGGCGACGTCGTACAGGAACGGGTACGAGTAGACGAGGCCGGATCGCTGGAGGCGCGCGAGGTGCGCCGGCGCCTTCCGATCGAGGCGATAACACCACCGCTCCGCAAACGGGAGCCGATTGAACGTGTCGCTCACGACCTGGAGGAATCGAGCGGTCGCGTCTGGCCGGACGTCCCGCACGCGCATCACCCGGTAGATGTTCCCCGTCTTCCGACCGTCGACCTTGCCCGCGCCGCTCGACGCGAACGGTTCGATCGCGATGAGGTCGCCTTCCTCGAGGACATCGTCGCCGTGCTCCGCGATGTTCGGCACGGACTTGCCCGCGTGCACCGTGTACCGCTCGATCGAGTGACCGGTGAGGTTCGCGACGGGTTTGTACCCGAATGACTCGATCGTGCGTTCAATCGCACCGCCAAGGACCCGCGTGGGGACCTTGGGACGGACGACCTCGATCGCCGCGGCGAGCGCGGCCTCCGAGGCACGGATGAGGTCCGTCCAGTTCCGCGTACCGATCTCGACCGTCTTGGCGGTGTCGGTGAGGTAGCCGTCGACCTGCGCCCCGAGGTCGATCTTCACGACGTCCCCGCGGCGCAGGACACGTTCATCCTTGTGCGTAGGGGTGTCGTGGGCCGCGACGTCGTTCACGGAGAGGCACGTCGGGAATGCGGGCGGGCATCCGCGGGATCGCATGAAGTCCTCAATCTTCTCCACGCCCTCGAGGATCGTCATGCCCTCGCGGATCGTCTCCGCCCCGTGGGCCCGCGCCTCGCGGGAGACGCGCCCCGCCCTCCGGAGCTTTTCAACGATCTCGTCGTTCAAGTCCAAGGTGTCGCGCGGAAACCGCCCCTTCCCGTATAACCCTTGGCTCCCCTCCGGAGAAATCGATGATGGTCGACTCGCGCCCGAGGGGGGACGGGCCTGCGTCCACGTAGAGATCGACGGAATCGCCAAGTTGCTCGCGTGCGTCTGCGCACTCGATGGGTGGCGCCTTCCCATGGACGTTCGCGCTCGTGGCGGTGATCGGGCCGAACTGCTTTGCGAGGAACAATGCAACGGGATGCTTCGGAACGCGGATTGCAATCGTGTTCCTCGACGAGATGATCGTCGCGGGAGCTCCGGCGGCGGGCGCGAAGAGAAGCGTGACCGGGCCTGGCAGCCACGGGCGGCACAACTCCTGTTGGCGAGGCGAAATCACCGCGAGCCGTTGGGCGGCCTCGAGGTCCGGGACGACCACGGACACGGGCTCACCCGGGGGTCGGCGTTTCGCGGCGAAGACGCGAGCCACGGCCTCCGCGCGAAACGGGTCTGCGCCGAGCCCGTACAAGGTGTCGGTCGGATACACGACGAGCCCGCCATCTCGGAGTGTTGCGAGGATCGACTCGCCCGCCCCGGAGTCGAAGACCGCTTGGCCCTCGATGACGACGACGCGAACGAGCCGCGACACGGAATCCTCCGAGGCGCTGGTGGCTATTAATCGATTGGCGGCGTTGATCTCTCCCTCGCCGCGGGCTTCCCGAGGGCCGCCCGCCAAACGTCTAAGGCGGTGGCCTCCATCCCGCCAACGTGGCGGCTCCCGGTCCGACCGTTCCTGTGACCCCCGCCGAAGTCCGACGCCAACTCCCACAGCCGCTCGGCCTGCCCCGGCACAGCGTCCGCGCCATCCTGGCGCTCCTCCTATGCGGGAGCCTCTGGTACCTGGCGATCAAGGAGCAGCCGGCCCCCGACATCCTGTGGGAATCCGTCCTCCTCGTCGTCGCGTTCTACTTCGGTGTCCGAAGCACCGCGCCCATTGCGACGATCCCGCTCGCGACGGCAGGCGGGGCCGTCGACCATGCGCGTGCACCGCAGCCGTTGTTCCTGCCCCGGGGGTCCGTGCGAACGGTCCTCCTCCTCGGTTTCTTCGGGATCGTCGCGTTCGACTGGTTCAAAGGGCGAGCGCTCCCCGAAACGATGGTCCTCGTCCTCCAGGTGCTGACGAGCTACATCACCGGGTACGTCCTATCGTCCTTCCTCATCTGGAGGGCCCAGCGCGGGGCGAAACCGATCCGGGGGCTCACGATCTTCCGACACCTCCTGGCGGTGGCCTCGCTGGGAGTCGTCGGGGCGGTGTGCGGTTCGATCCTGTTCGGGGCCCCGTCGTGGATGCCCGCGATCCCAGATCAAGTCCTCGCGTGGACCGTCGCCTTCTACTTTGGTTCGCGGCTGTCCCCGTGATTACCCGGCCTTGGCAGCAAGCTGGACGGCGCGATCGACGGCGGCTTCCGCCCCCGTCACGCCCGCCTTCTTCGAATAGCCCGCCAACGCGGTCAACATCGTCTCGAGGTACGATTTGGCGGCTTGCGTTCCGAGGTGGCCGATCCGGATCCCCTGGCCGCGCATCGGGCCGAGCGTCCCGGCGATGAAGATGTTGTGGTCCTTCTTCAGCCGCGCGATCAAATCGGGCGCATCAACTCCCTTCGGCGGCTTCGCGCTCGACACCGTGTTCGACGCGTACTCCGGCTTCGTGAAGAACGAGTAGCCCAGTCCCGCGAGACCCTCGCGGTAGGCGCGTCCGACGATCTCGTGCCTCCGGATCCGGTTCTCCAGCCCCTCCTCGTGGACGAGCTGCAGGGCGCGGTGGAAGGCGTACATGATGTTCGAGGAGATCGTCGTCGGCTGCGGGTGCCAGTCGCCCCACTCCTTCCGGATGCGATTCCAGGTGAACAGGTTGACGTACCAGCCGTCGACCGTGGCGGGATCGACTTCGTCGAGGAGGCGCTTCGAGACCGTGATGGGGGCAATCCCCGGCGGCGCCGCCAAACACTTCTGCGACGCACCGAAGCAGGCGTCGATCCCCCATGCGTCGCACGGCAGCGTGATGCCGCCAATCGAGGACACGGCGTCGACGAGGACCCACGCCCCGTGCTCCGTCGCGACCTTCGCGATCTCCTTCAACGGGTTCGTCATCCCCGTGGACGTCTCGTTGTGGATGACCGCCAAGCACTTCACCCCACGCCGGACGAGGCGCTCGACCTCGTCGAGGTCCGGGGGCTCCCCCCAGTTCGCGCGGACCGTCTCCACGTCGAGGTGGTGGGCCCGGAGG
>VBMQ01000110.1 GCA_005878375.1 Methanobacteriota archaeon
GCCGGTGTCGTCTCGAAGAGGTATCCACCGAGGGCGAGGCCCGCGATGGCCGCGATGATGACGATGATCAGGATCGTCTTGGTGAAGACTTTACGTAGTTTGACCATGACACCAACCACCACGTGCTTGCACTATATTAAGGCTCCCCATGTCCTATTCCCTCTCGTTCAACTGCACGATGCGGTAGCCGGGGTGCTTCTCGCGGAACTCGTCGCGCGCCTCATCCTTGTCGTGGGCCACTACGATGCCGGAGGTCGTGCGACCGTCCTCGCTGACACCACGGATGTAGTACTCGTTCTGCGAGCGCCGATTCCCGCCGCGCTTCTTCCGAAGGCCTTCTTGATGTCGCCGCCGGTCTGACGCGATCCGGTCTTCAGTTCGCCCCAGGTCTTGTGTGCCTCGCGGTCCACGCCGCTGCGCCGCCGCGTGTGCGCCTTTACACGGACCTCAGGCGCCGCCATAGGGCCGCCTCAGTCCGGCTTCCTGGAGCCGCTTCTCGTGCTTCCGGACGCGGATGTCCTTCCGCGGCGGGCTGCCAGCCAGCCTTGCGCGGTAGATGTCCCGGCGGTGCTTGCTGCGCGGGTACTTGCCGATGTCCTTGAGTTTCTTCTTGGTGAGTTTGAGTTCCTGGAGGTCGCTCCCCCGCGCGGTGTCCCTCTCAAGCGCCGCGATTGGGTCCTTGTACCTGAACTCCTGGAGCAGCCACAGCCGCTCCTCGGGTTCGATCTGCTTCCAGACTCGTTGCGCGGCGCGGAACCTGCGGTAGTCCCGCATCGCGTCTTTGTACGCGACCTCGCTTTTGTAGTCCTCTGGCTGCGGCTCCTTCGCCGCGTGACCTCGGGACTTTCTGCCTCCTCGTTTTGCTGTCATATCTTCTTGTACCTCAGAAGTGGAAGAGCATTGAGAAGAATGCGAACACGAGCAGGATGATTCCGACGACCAGGAGGGCGAACCGCCACTTCGCGCTCATGGGGAGCACGAGAGCCAGCCCGATGAACATCAGGCCGAGGCCGAGAAGCGCTCCGAGCAGGAGGATTGCGATCACTCCGACCAGCGCGACGACCAGGATCAGGATCAACCGTGAGTTGCTAATCGATGCCATGTTTCAGTACACCCCCTACCGGCGGTTCAGGCCCGCCGATCACCGCCTTGCCCCTGTCGGGCCTTGTACGTCGATGACTCTGTGTCGAGTTCGATCTCCTCGGCGGGCTTCACGTCGAAGACCTTGCCAGCGTCGAACTCGTTCGCGGCCTGGGCCTTCTGCTTGCGCTTGACGGGCTTGAGTTGCTTCTGTCCGCCGCCAGCATCCACTTCCTTGACCGGCATCAGATCGACCCCTTCATGCGAATCTTGATCCCGAGGAGTTCCATGGTGATCTGCTGCACGATGATCTTCGTCGCGAGGTCCGTGTGGGACGCCCATCCGCCGTTGGCCTCGTCGCCGACCTCGCCCAGCGACTGGTAGATCACCTGCGCCTCGTCGTAACTGATGATGCCGGAGGCGTGCGCCCAGGCCTGGGTGTCCTGGAACGCCGCGTGCTCCATGGAGTCCAGCCTGCTGGTGTCCTCCATCCGCTGATACTCGGCCTCGTTGATCGGCACGCCCTTCTTGGAACCGTAGGCGCCGACGCGCTTGTCCAGGGCCGCGCGCAACTCGGCGATCTTCGGCGAGAGTCGGTCCGCACCACGATAGGGGGTGCGATGAACGTACTGCGATTTGCTTTCGGTGCGCCGCTTGTGCTCACGGACGCGAACCTCTGGGGCGGCCATCACTTCTTCTCCTCCCTCTCGTGGCGCTTCCGCGTCGCGACGCCCTTGCGGATCGACGCGCGGAACGCGCGCGGGTGCTGGCGCTTGTAGTGCTTGCGCAGCCGCTCGAATCCCTTGTCGCTCGGCCACCGCCCGACGTAGACGTAGTCGCCGTAGCGGTCCCTGACGTACCGGCGCCGGAGATTCTCCGACTCGGCCTCGCTCGGTTCCCTCTCAACGCGCTTGTGCTTGCGAACACGGACTTCGGGCTGAGACATCGAGTTGCTACACGCGGGTGGAGTACTTAAGGCCTGCGGATCGCCTTGGACAGATCGTCGCCGGGCCTGGACACGGATCGTAGCGTACTGATCACAAGGTAGACCAGCCACCAGCCAAAGGAGACCATGAACAATCCCTGGAGCGGGCCGGGCACGGATGGCGCGACCATGAACTGGTAGAACAGCGGGTAGATGATCGCCGAGGCCAGGGCGAGCGCGACCGACGCCGCGACCTTGCGCCTCATCTGTAGCCCATCAGGAAATAGTAGGCCGGGACGAAGATGACCACTGCCGCTACGAACGCCAGGATCAGGATGTCCTTCTTCTCGGCCTTCATGCTCACTGCCTCAGGATTTTGTCCTGCACGAAGTACTGGAGCTTGATGATCGCGGCCTCAAGCGCGAGCACGTCTTCGATGTTGTGCTCGACGATGGCGTTGAAGGCCATCTGGTCGCGCGCCATCATCGCCCGGACCCACAGCACCGGCTCGACCCGCCCCTTCGACGGAATCTTCTCGCCGGACTGCTGGAACAGTTCGATGACGTTCATCAGCCGCCGCCGCGAGGTGTTCAGGGTGCGCTTCACCGTGAAGTACAGGTCGAGGTGCCGGACCTTCGGGAACGGCGTGATCCCGTGGCTGAACATCCGCGTGCGCAGCATCGGCACGTCGAACCGCTGGCCGTAGTACGTGGCGATCCCGTCGAGCGTCCGCAGGTACTGGTTCAGTTCCCGCAGCATCTTGCGCTCCGCCGCGAGGAGGTCGAGTTGCCGGATGTCGATCTTGAACACCCGCGTCTCCGGCTTCCCGAAAATCTTGATCGTCACGCAGAAGACGATGTCGAAGTCGCCCGTGAGGCCCGACGACTCGATGTCCAGGATGCCGACGCGCGTCTTCTCCGGGTTGAGGAAGACCTCTTTGCCGGACGACTTCGGCGCGATGCCCTGCCGCCGGAAGTCGCGGCGGTACGTGGAATCGACCTCAAGGCACTTCTGGCACTTGCTCCGTCCGTCCTGCGCGGGATTCGATCCGCACGAGCCGCAAAGTCCCTCTTCCCTGAACCGCTGATAGTTCTCTTCCACTGGCATGAGGCTATCTATGCGACGTGTCTATTTAAGTCTTCGCAGGTGGCGATGAACTCGCACGTCCGGACGCCGCAGCGCACGATTGTCGAACCTCGTGCGGTGGAGTTGCAGTTGCGCGCCGTGCATCGCGCTGAACGGCACGGGCTCATCCGACACCCATTCGCCGGGGCGGCCCTCGAACGGTTCAAACTGATTCTCGATACCTTTCGTGCGGATCGTGACAACGACCGGCCCGTAGTTGGCCGCATTGACGTATGTGTCGGCCCAGAACGTGTACGTGAACTCTCCTGAAAGCTCGCGGGACTGAAGCTCGGCCCGGATCATCGAAGCCTCCTCAATGTCACCTGCATTCTCTGCGTCCGCTAGGTCGCTCATCAGTTTGTTGTAGACGTGTTGTCCGGACTGAAAGTAACCGCGACGTTTCGCATCCTCATATTCCTTCTCGGACATT
>VBMQ01000051.1 GCA_005878375.1 Methanobacteriota archaeon
CGAAGAATGGGGCGAGGAGAGCCGCCCGTCCTCGCTCGCGATCGAAGCCCGCGAGGAAGGCGAAAGCGCGACCTGCGAAGAAGGCCGCGCGGCCGAAACCGCGACCCACTCGACCCCCGAAGGCGGAGCCGCCGCGACCCGCGCCGCCTCCCCGGCTCGTGCGCGAGGAGTTCGAGGAGGTGACGGTCTGTTCCCTTGAATTCCTGAGCGACGGCCGCTCGTTCATCGCCCGCCTCGACACGACGCGCGGTGGGATGCGGGAGCACAAGGCGCCGTCGTTCACCGATCTGCTCGAGCTCGTCGCAGAGGACCTGCGCGAGGAATTCTTGGAAGCGTGAGCATCGACCGCCAAGGCTAAGCCGATGGCGGGGATGCCCGCGCCGTGCGTCTCACGGGGAAGGCCGCGCTCGTCGTTGACGGGAGCGGAGGCATGGGCGCCGCCACATGTCGGGCCCTCGCGCGCGAAGGAGCCAACGTCGCCGTGCACTACGGGCGATCGAAGGATGTCGCATTGGCGGTGGTCAAGGACGTCGAGGCGTCGGGGGTTCGCGGCGTCGTATTGGCGGCGGACGTCACGAAGAAGGCCGAGGCGGATCGGCTGGTCCAGGATGTGATCGCTGCGTTTGGCGGGCTCGATGCGCTCGTCGTGTATGCCGGCCATCCGTTCCGCGCGGAGGAATGGTTCGCGCCGTACGAGTCCCTCGCGCCCGACGCGTTCCGGAAACCGATCGAGCTCGACCTCATGGGAGCGATCTTCGTCACCCAGGCGGCGGTTCCGCACTTCCGGGCCCGCCGGTCCGGGAAAATCGTCCTCGTCGGGTCAACGCCCGCGATCACCGGGGACGTGGCAGGGTTCACCTATCTGGTCGCGAAGGCCGGGGTTCTCGCCCTCACGCGTGCCCTCGCGCAGTACCTCGGTCCGTACAACGTTCACGTGAACGCGATCGCTCCGGGGACCGTCGCGACGCGCCCGATGGACGCGCTGCCGGCGGACGAGCGACAGAAGCTCGTCGAGGAGGCCGCCCTCCGCCGGATCGGCTCGCCGGAGGAGATCGCCGCCAAAGCCGTCTTCCTGTGCTCGCCGGAGAGCGACTACATGACGGGTCAGACCCTCGTGGTCGACGGTGGGTACGCGATGCGATAGTCACCGCGGGACGGCCGGCGCGATGACGAGCGGAAGGTCCGCGCGTCGGCCGCACCCATGGCACTTCACCGCCAAAATCCCACGCGTCCCGGTCACGTGGGTCTCGACGACCCAGTGGCATCGCCCGCACACGCACTGGACCGCGCGCTCCTCGTCGGAGCCGGCGAGGCGGACGCGAAGCGAGCCGTCGACGATCCGCCACGATTCGATGGAGGACCGTGCAGCCTCCGCAAGGGGGATCTCAGCGGCCATGCGGCGACCTATCACGGACGCCCGCCTAATACGTTTCGCCGGGGCCGATGGGTCCGCGGCGATTTGAACGCCGGTCGCCAGCACCCCAAGCTGGTAGGATACCAAGCTACCCCACGGACCCGCGGCCGCGCGTAAGGGCGGTGCGGATAAAAACCTATTCCGCTCGCTCACCCGAAGGAGATCACGTCGTCCATCAGGTCGACGTTCGAGAGGAGCATCCGCCGGCAGCAGTACCGCGAGAGGCCGAGCTCGTCGAGCACCTTGCGCGGCTCTTCGCCCGCGCGGGTGCGCTTCAGGAACGGCTCCCACGAGGACGCGACGACGGTGCCGCACGTGAAACATCGGACGGGGATGATCATGGTTCACCGGTACGACTTCTGCCGCTTCTTCCGGGCACCGCGGCCGAGGGGCTTCTTCGGGAGCTTGAACCGCGTGTCCGGCGCGATCAACGTGCGGTCGTATTCGCGGTACAGGTTCGCGAGCTCGTCGTCCTTGAGGTATGTCCAGATGCCGCGCGCGATCGCGGTCCGGGCCGCGTCGGCCTGGCCCATGACCCCGCCGCCGTGGACGCGGACGTCGATGTCGAGCGCGTCCGCCTTCTTCCCCGCGAGCTTGATCGGCTCGAGCATCTTGAACCGCCCGATCTCGTACGGCCAGATCTCGAGGGGGACGCGGTTCACGCGGATGCGGCCCATCCCCTTCCGCACGCTCGCTTGGGCGATAGCGGTCTTCCGCTTGCCCGTGGACACGATGACCTTCATCGGCCCTTCGCCCCCAGCCGCTCGCTGAGTTCCCCGAGCCGCATGAACCGTGCGGTGGTGACCTCTTCCGCCTCCGCGATCTGCTCCGTTGGCTGACCGGTGACCTCCGGCGGCACGCCCATGTACACCCGGAGACGTTTGAATGCCAACCGCCCGTGGGGTGTCTGGTACGGCATCATCCCGCGGATCGCACGCCGAAGGATCCGGTCCGCGCGCTTCGGATACGACGGCCCCTTGCCCCGCATCCGGCTCGCGGTGCTGCCCATGTGCGTCTTGATCAGGTACTCTTGGATCAGCGCGGCACGACCGCCTGTCACGATCGCCTTCTCCGCGTTCACGACGTGGATCTCTTCTCCGTTCAGGAGGCGCTTCGCGACGACAGAGGCGAACCGCCCGAGGACCTGGTCCGTCGCGTCGAGCACCGGCATCTTACCCCACGATCCGGACGCCCGAGCCCTTCGGGTTCGACGCCGCCAATTCCCGCAGCCCGATCACGGACCCGCCCGCCTTCTCGACCTTCGCCCGCGCGCCTTCGGACGCCCGCCACGTGGCGATCGTCAGCGGCTTCGCCAGCGCCCCGGATCCCAGGAGGACCCCCGGCACGAGTACGGTCTCCCCGTCCTTGGCCGTGCGGGAGACGCGGCTCAAATTGACCTCCGCGCGGTTCCGCTTGCGGCCCGCCAAGCGCTCGGCCACGTCGCGCCAGATCGGGGCCGCGTTTTGGCGGGAGAGGGCCTTCAGCTCGTCGATGAGGCGGGCGAGCGAAGGGTTCGTCTTCACCGTCGTACCCATGAAAAGGGCCTCAGGATCGTTCGCAAAGTTGGGTTCGGCTATAAAGGTTTGGGTGAATGCGAGCTTCGCGCGGGAAGCAAAGCGAACCTACTAATATCAGGACTCACCAAATAATAGTGGTCGCGCGCGCCCGCTCCGGTGAGCCATGATTCGGTTCGGTCCCTCTGGGATTCCTCTTTCCTGTAAGGGCCGCACGCTCCGCGACGGGATTGAGGATGTGCACAACCTCGGCCTCACCGCCATGGAGGTCCAGCTCGTGCGTGTCAATGTCCTCGAGCGGCCCGCCGGTGAGGAAGAGTTCGGCCAGACGCCCCGGACGCTGCCCGGCGAACTCGTCGTGGAAATTCGACGGAAGGCGGACAAGAAGGAGACCCGGATCCCGAACCTCGACGAGGAGATCGAACCCGGGGACATGCTCGTGTCCCTCACAAGCGGACTCGCCCTCGACTATCTCGAGCTCGCGGAGCTCGGGACGATTTCGAAAGAGATGGACATCGAGCTCAGCCTCCACACGCCCTACTACATGGACTTGGCGGGGGCGGACCAACTCGCGCAGAAGAGCATGGACAGCATCCAGTGGGGCGGCCTCCTGGCGGACGCGATGGGCGCCTCCGTGGTCGCGACATACCTCGGACTGTACGGAGATCTCCCGCCGAAGGAGGCGTTCCGACGGATCCAAGATAACGTCAAGGCGCTCCGCGACGCGTACCGGAAGCACAAGCTGAAGGCGAAGCTGGGCCTCGAGACGAGCGGCCGGAAGGAGGTCGTCGGGGGGTTGGACGAAATCCTTGCGATGACGAAGGCGGTCCGCGGCGTCGTCCCCGTGCTGAACTTCGCACACGTGCACGCGCGCGAGGGCGGGCTCCTGAAACGTCCCGAGGACTTTGCGGCGGTCATCGATCGTTTCGAGAAGGCCTCCGACGGACACCTTCACACGCACTTCACGGGCGTCGAGACCGAGGGCGGTTCCGAGCTTCGGTACACCCCGATCAAGAAAGGGGACTTGCGCTTCGAACCGCTTGCCGAGTGTCTCCTCGACAACGACTACGATCTCAGCCTGATCTCGTCGTCTCCGCTCCTCGAGCACGACGCGATGTACATGAAGGTCATCCTCGAGCGCGTCCTCGCGAAGAAGCTCGTGAAGGGTCCGAAGATCCCCCCCAAGAAGGAAGGCATGCGGTGAGCGCCGCCAAAGACGCCTCCCGCTACATCCTCGACGCGGTCGCCAAGATGGTCGACGCGGAGGGAGACGCCGTCGACCAGGCGGTCACGACGATCGCGAAGGCGAAACGCGTGTTCGTCTACGGCGTGGGTCGCTCGGGTCTCGTCGCACGTGCGTTCGCGATGCGCCTCACCCAGCTCGGGCTGGACACGTTCTTCATCGGCGAGACAATCACACCGATTGTCAAGGCCGGCGACCTTGTAATCATTGTCTCCAACACGGGCACCACGATGAGCGCCGTGCAGACGGCGAACATTGCGCGTCGCGTCGGTGCGGCCGTGTTGGCGGTGACGGGGAACCTGCACTCGAAACTCGCGCAGGCGGCGAACGTGTCGCTGATCATTTCCGAGGGGAAGGATGCGAAACGCTCGCACTTCGCCCCCTTGGGAACCCTCTTCGAGACCGCGTCTCTCGTCCTGCTCGACGGCATCGTCGCGGAAGTGATGAAGGAACTCGGAGAGACCGAGGCATCGATGCGAGGCCGCCACGCGATCATGGTCTGATTCCGCGGCCGGCGGGAGTTTTAAGTGCGGGCCGCCGCTTTGCGGGCCGGATGCCCGAGGACTTCGTCGTCACCCCGTGGGAGGTCACCGGCGAGGTCGACTACGACGAGCTCATGCGGCGATTCGGGACCCAAGCCGTCGACGACGCGTTGATGGCGCGCATCAAGAAGCACACGGGCGACCTTCACCCGCTCCTCGAGCGCGGTCTGTTCTTCTCCCACCGCGACATGAATTGGATCCTGGACGAGTACGAAAAAGGGAACAAGTTCGCACTGTACACGGGCCGCGGCCCCTCGAGCGGCATTCACATTGGCCACATGGTCCCGTGGATCTTCACCCGATGGCTCCAGGAGAAGTTTCGCGTCCCGCTGTGGTTCCAGATCACGGACGACGAGAAGTTCTGGTTCCGCGACTTCGAGAAGCTCGAGGAGTCGAACAAGATCGCGTACGACAACATCTTGGACCTCATCGCGATCGGGTTCGACCCGAAGCTGACGAAGATCTTCATCGACACGGAGTACATCCGCCACCTGTACCCGCTGGCGGCGCAGATTGCGAAGCGCGTCACGTTCTCCACCGCCAAAGCCGTCTTCGGCTTCGACGAGTCGTTCAACATCGGTCAGATCTTCTACACCGCGCTCCAGTCCGTCCCTTGCTTCCTCCCGTCCGTGGACGCGGGGAAGAACGTCCCGGTCCTGATCCCATGCGGTATCGATCAGGACCCGCATTTCCGCGTCACGCGCGACCTCGCGGAGCGCCTGGGATATTACAAGCCGGCGGGGTTGTACAACAAGCTCATGCCGGGGCTGCTCGGGCTGCAGTCGAAGATGTCTACGTCGAGGCCGGAGACCGCGATCTTCGCCACGGACACCGAGAAGGCGATGCGGAAGAAGATCGCGAACGCGTTCACCGGGGGACGTGCGAGCGTCGAAGAGCAGCGAAGGCTCGGTGCAAACCCGGACATTTGTTCGGTCTTCGCCTACTACACGTATCTGTTCGCACCCAAGGACGACTACCTCGCGGACGTCGAACGGACCTGCCGGTCGGGCGAACGTCTGTGCGGAGATTGCAAGAAGGAGCTCGCCGATCACGTCGCGAAGTTCCTTGCGACGCACCAGGAACGGCGGGAGAAGGCCCGGGATCGGATCGAGGAGTTCGTGATCCGCGACTGAGCCCTCAGCCCATCAGGTCGGTCACCCGGAAGCCCTTGTCGAACGAGAGGCTGTGATATCCCGTGTCGTGGTTCGCGCCGCGCATCTTCACGACGCGGATCACCCGTTTCACTTCGAAGTCCCCCCGTTTCTCAAGCCGGAGGTGCACGATCCCGTCCGCGAGGTAGTCCTCGCGATGCTTCCCGAACGCGTCCGGTGCATCCCGTGCGGACGTCGTCGGCAATTCGCCGAGCACGATCGAGGTGGCCCCGAGGCCTCGCAACCACTTGAACAGCTCGTACACATCTTGGCGGTAGTTCTGGAACTTTGCGAGGAGCTCGAGCGCATCGAGGGAGTCGAGCACGAGGATCTGGTACGGGAATCCGGCACGGATGCTCTGCGTGTACATCCGGAAGAGGTCCATCCACGATCCGCCGTCGCCCATCCGCTTCCGCAGGTTCGCGAGGTCGAGGATGCTCAGCGTGTCCTTCGTCGCCCTCGGGTCGAACCCCATCCCCACGACATGGTCCACGAGGCTCGCGCGACTCTGCTCCAAGCTGATGTAGAGGCCCTTCATTCCCTTGAGGGCGTTCGCGTTCAGAACGTGATATGCGACCGACGTCTTCATCGTCCCGGGCGCACCCGCCAGGAGGACGACACTCCCCTGGGGGATGCCCCCGCCGAGGATCTCGTCAAGGCCGTCGGCACCCGTCGTGATTCGTTTCATCGTTCACCTCTCGCGAGTCCGTTCAATTGTGCGTGGAGTCGGCGCGTCCGTTCGTTCAGATCCTTCTTGGCGGCTTCGACGTCAATCGCACTGAACAGGTCCGCGACCGCCTCGTCCGCGAGCTTCGACACCTTCGGCAGGTCGTCCGGCCCCAGCGCGGCGGCGTCCTTGCGCAGACGACCGAGGACGCGGCGATAGACCGCTTCGCCGGCCGGACCGAGCGAACCCAGGAACGCGTCTCGGATCGCGGCTCCCAGGGCAACGGATGCGGCGGGTACCTCGGGAGCGGGTTGTGGGATCGCGGAGGCGCCGAGCACTTCCGCGGCACGGATGAGCGGCACGTCACCCTCCGGAAGTGTGGCGGGGGGAGAGCTTGCAAGATCGGTCTCGGTCGGGGGGGTGCGCCACAATGTCTCAAGGTCGGCCGCCAAACCCTCCGAAACGCGCCGCCAACCCGACTGCGCGGCGTCGTCCGCGGGGGATCGCATGTCTGCAAGAGAGGCGAGCATGTAGTCGCGCACGTGGGGGAGGTCCGGGATCGTGAGGTCCTCGATCCGCTTCCCCCGCGCAAGGGCCGCGCGCGCCAATGGGTCCGTTGACGCACCCACGTGTGCTTGAAGGATGGTCGTCAGCCTCGACTCCACGGGTGGCGGGGCGAGGCGGATTGCCCGGACTCGCAGGAGTGCTTCGCGTTCCCCATTCGTGAGTTTGGAGAGGGAGACGACGAGTGTTCCCTCTGCGGGAACGCCCGAAGCCGCGCGCGAGAGTGCACCCCCCGCCGCGTCCAATCCACTGTTCGCGACGACATAGGAGAAGTCGTCGACCAGAACGGAGCCGTTCGGATTACGGGCAAGAAACTCGGAGGACGTCGCCGCCATCGTGGCGGCACACTTGCGTCCCGGCGGGAGGCGGACCATCTCTACCCCCGCCAAGTCTGGAACCGAGCTCTCGGAGTCACTCACGATTGCGAGGGCGGGAGTTTCATGAGCACCCGCCAGAAAGAGCGCCTCTGCGTACTTCGGACGCGGCTCATCGATAAGATATGCGCCCGGAGCCACCGCCCACGGGACTCGGCGCGCGCCCTCCGGCACCCGCCCCCGAAACCGCAGGGGATTGCCGACCGACATCGCGGCGATGAAGAGAGCGCCCGCAAGAGGGGCCGCGAGGTTCGCACCCGTGTAGGACGTAATGCCGAGGACGACGAGCTCGAATCCGTAGATCGGGCCCGCGATCACGAGTGAGACGATGCCGAGGATCAGGGGGAAGGTCTCAGGTTGTCGGGCGGGGAACCGGCGCCACGCAATGAACGATTCCGCGAGTGCCACGCCGAGGCACAACACCAGATATGCGTTGACAGCGACGTGGCCCAGATCCGTGGAGGGCTGGAACGTGTCCGCAGGGCTCCATGAAAAGAGACCACCGACGGCCGCGAGGACGAGGCCCGGAACGAGCACGGCCACCGAGAACACGGTCCGCTGGCGTCCCCGTCCCTCGTGGACGAATAGAACGACGAAGAGGACGACGCTGGCGTATCCTAAGCTGACGGCCGCAAAGCCGACAGCCCCCCACGCGGGGTTGAGCACATGCTCCTCATAGCCGAGGCCCACGGCGCCCGCGACCCCGGACGCCCCCAGGAATCCGCTCAACAAGAGTGCCGCGAGCCTTCGACGCAATCTGGTGGCTACGTATGCGAACAGTGCAACGAGCGCCGCGACCGACGCCGCCAGAACGAGCGAGTACGGGCTCACCCTTTCGCCTCCTTGCGCAGTTCTACGAGGAGGACGAGGTCGCGAGGGTCCGGATCCAGGCCACGCGCCCACGCCTTCCGAAATTCGTCAAGTCCGTCGTATCCGCCCGCCGAAGCCTCTTCCTCCCGAACGTCGGCTGTCAACCGCCGTCGCACATCGCGGATCCGCACGTGTGCCATCGGCTGCTTCGTGGTCCCCACGAGGACCCGGGTCAACGAGCCCGCGGGAGGGACCTCGGTTTCAACGGGCAGGATCGCGAGCGTTTGCGTCCCTGACAACACTCTCTCGGCGGACGCTCGGGGGAGCGAGAGCGAGCCGCGTACGCGCCCACGCCCGAGGGGAGCACCGCCGAGGGCCCTCACCGCGAGGATGATCACGAACGTGACGACGCCGCCGATGACGACGAGCGGACCGAATCCGATCTGGTAGAACTCGCGGTGGAACCAGAAGCCGACGACGAGGATCACGGAGATGGCGAAGAGGAGGCCGTATCGGATGGCGGAGGTCCGAAGCGCGTCGCGGTCCATAGTTTCCCTACGAAATGGCCTTCGCGACCTCGAAGTGGTCGCCCTCGAAGACGAGGGTGAAGAAGTCGCTGCTGTGGTTCGCAGACCGCATCTTCGAGCACTGGAGTCGACGCTGGAACGCGGTGTCCGTCACCGGCTCGAGCCGCACCCGGAAGATTGCGTCCGAAAGGAATTCCTCCTCGAGGCCGTCCTCTGCGCCGGCCGGCAGCTCGGCGATCAGGAACGTCGTCGTGCCGAGAGCGCGGAGCCATTCGAAGAATTCGAACGTCTCTCCCCGACGGTCTTGGAACTCAAGGACTAGCTCGAGCGCGTTCCAGGAGTCGATGACAAGGAGGTCGAGGCCAAACTGCTTCTTGAGCTGCTGGATTTTGGCCCTCAGGATCGCCGTCAGGGGTCGCTCGGAGCGCCCCTGGGCGAGTCCGCGCACTTTCTCCGCGAGCTTCTCGAGATGGACGCGACCTTTCCCGAGGTCAAGGATGGGCACGGAATCGGAGACGGACGCGGGCTTGAAACCGAGCGCCGCCATCTGGTGGAGGAGGCTCGCGGCTTCTTGTTCCAGGGTCACGTACAGGCCTTTGACGCCCTTTTGCCCGTTGTGGTAAAGGATGGAGTAGGCTAGGGACGACTTCATCGTCCCGGAAGCCCCTCGGATCAAGACGACCTGACCCGTTGGCACCCCGCCACCGAGTTCGCCGTCGAACCCACGGATGTACGTTCGCACAACGGGGCGCGTCGTCTCGTCACCCGCCTAGAACGCGTCCGACCTGCAGCTCGCGCTCGCCCACGTGGAAGGCGAGGTACGCGGTCTCGTGCTTCGTGCCCCGCAACTTCATGATTCGGATCCGGCGCTGGACTTCCTGGTCGGAGATGCCATGGAGGCGAAGCACCACGACTCCGTCCGCGAGGAAATCCTCCTCGTGCCGGCCGTACAGGACGTTCCCTTGGACGACGTAATCGGGCCGCTCCGCGATCACGAATGTCGTCAGACCGACATCGCGCAGCCACTCGAAGAGACGAAAGAGATCTCGTCGGCGGTCTTCGAACTTCGCGAGGACCTCGAGCGCCTCCAAGGAATCAATGACGAGAAAATCGAGGCCGTCGCGCTCGCGTGCCGCATCGACCGCGGCTTGGAGGTGCGCGAGCCAGTCCCCGGACTTGTCCTTGGCGAGAATCTTCCGGAGAAGGGCCGGTTCCAGGATCTTGACGCCCCTCGCGGCAGTCAGATCCAACCCCAAAGCTTCCATCTGGCGCAGCAGACTCGCCGTCGTCTCTTCGCATGAGACGTACAAACCACGGCGCCCCCCAGCGCCGCAGTTGCTCGCGACGATCCAGAAGGCCAAGGACGATTTCATCGTGCCCGGGGCGCCCCCGACGACGATTATGTAGCCGGCGGGGATGCCGCCGCCGAGAGCGTCGTCCAAGCCGCCGATGTGTGTGGGCATTCGAAGAAGCCTCGCGGCGGGGGCGACCGTCGCATCGGGTTCCGCAACCTCAGGGGGCTTAGGTGGCAGGGTGCCCCTCGCCCTGTTCGGGACCTCCGGAGCAGGTCGGGGCAGATCGTCTTGTCCTTTCTTGACGTTGCGCTTCGCATCCTCGTACTCCCGTCGCTTGCGTTCCTCCTCGCGTTTTTGCGCTCGCTCTGCAGCCCTCTGCTCTGCGAGCGCCTGTGCCTTCCTCTGCTCTTCCGCCCGTTGCTCCTCTCGGGACCGTGGCCGCGGAGTTCCCGCGGGCGGCCCTTCGAACGCGATCTGGGGGGCGCGAAGCTCGCGCCCGCAACGACGGCACCGGGTCGCCTGCGGCGCGTTCCACGCCCCGCACTCCGGACACGCGGTGGTCGTCATCCTCACACGCTCAGCGCGCGCGTCACCCCGAACCGGCCGTCTTCGAAGACAAGGGCGAAATACCCCGTCTCGTGCGCTGTGCCTCGCATCTTCACGACGCGGATACGGCGCTGGATTGCGACGTCGCTCACCTGGTGCATCTTGAGGTGGATGACCCCGTCCGCCAGATAGCTCGCGTCGAGGGCATGGGTCGGCTCCAGCGGGAAGAGGGAGCTCTCCGGCGGCGCCTCCGTGAGAACGAGCGTCGTCATGCCGAGTTCGCGCAGCCACTCGAAGAATTGGAAGAGCTCCGATCGGAGGTCCTCGAACTTCCCCAAGACCTCCAGCGCTTCGAGGGAGTCGATCACGAGGAGGTCGAACGGTTGCATGCTTTTCCTCCGCTCCAGCGTCCTCCGAAGAAAGTCGACCCAGACCGTGGACTTCCCCGAGCGGAGATCCTTTCGCACCGCCGCAACATCGACGATCGTGACCTGCGGCCGCCCGTCCGGTCCGACAAATCCCATCCCCTCCATTTGGCGCTCCAGGCTTGGCTTCGTCTGTTCGAGGCTCACATAGACACCGGCCAACGCGCCCGGGCCCGTGTTCCGATGGAGGATCGCGTACGCGAGCGACGATTTCATCGTGCCCGGGAGACCGGAGATCAAGACGACGTGGCCCTTGGGGACACCCCCGCCCATGAGTCCATCGAGTCCGTCCACGAAGGACTTCACTCGTTCGATTTCCATTCCTACTCCCCCGCCAGAATCGTCGCGATTCTATGGGCCGCGCGTTCTACGCCGAGCAGCACGAGCCCCATGTTCGCCTCGGGTCGGACAAGGGTCACGAGCAGCGCTTCTTCCCCGGCACCCGTGCTTAACATCTTTCCAAATTCGCTGTCGACGATCGCTTGAAGGAATTTGCCGTGCCCGAGTTCACGTGCGGCCATCTCGCTCGTCCCGACGATTGCGGCGGTCATCGCCGCGGTCCTCTTCGGGTCGACATCGCGGGGAAGGTCGTGGGCGATAATCAGCCCATCCCGGCGTGCAATCGCGATCGCGACGATGTCCGAGAGCCGTCGGAGGTCGTTCATCGCGAGCTGGATTTTCGCTCGGACCTCCATGGGTCCCGCATCAGCGATATTCGGTTGCGCCGGTTCGCCCGCTCTCTCGAGGGTCATGGCGGCCTAGCCCTCCCCGAGAATCATGCTGGCGAGCTTCTGGAGCGCCTCGGTCAATCCCTGGCCCTGGGTCGCGACGGTCGAGACAATCGGGACTTCCGGTCCAATGCCGAGCTGGGTCCGGATTTCGGCGTCCGCGAGAGGGTTCGGCAGATCGGCCTTGTTCGCGAGGACGACTGTCGGGATGTCCTTTCCCGCGAGCTCCTTCATCTGGCGGGCCCGCGGAAGGTCTTCTGCGCGCGTCCGGTCGATCACGAGGAGGAGCCCGTTAACCTCACGCGCGAAGATCTGGAATACAAAATCGAACCGTTCCTGTCCGGGGGTTCCGAACACCTCCGCTTCAAGTCCCATGATTTCGATGTTGCCGTAGTCGAACGCAATCGTGGTCCCCATCCGATCGACGCTCACGCTCTCCTTGCACAGCATGCGGACCACGGTAGACTTGCCCGCATTGAACGGCCCTGTCACGAGGATCCGTGGGAAGTAAACCGTGAGACCTACTAGCTCTTTGAACGTGTACGGGATCCAGTTG
>VBMQ01000052.1:0-24696 GCA_005878375.1 Methanobacteriota archaeon
TCGGGCGTCGGTCGCCCGATGATCGCCCGCTTGATGTTGTCGATGCCCTTCACCTTCGTCGCGCGGACCGTCTCGACGAGCCGCTGGAGCTTCTTGAACGAGGCCTCGCCGCTGTCGACGACGTACGCGTCGACGGTCTTCGTCTCCCCGCCAATCACGCGCTTGTAGTCCTCCATGCGCGTGAACTTCTTGAGCTTCTGCTCGAGCTCATCCTTCTTGACCCCGCGCGACTTCATCTTGTTCGCGTCGGGGTAGACGACGACGCGCATGTTGACCATGTCCGCCTCGATGTCCGCGATGTCCTCGAGCTTCGTGAGCTCGATCTCTTGCGCGATTGCCTTGACGCGGTCGACATCTTTCGCCGTCTTCGCCCGGAGGTGGATCTCCATGAGGGGCGTGCTCGGCAGGCGCCGCGCGTCGACGATCTCGATGAGGCGCGGGAGGCCGAGCGTCACGTTCATCTCCGCGACGCCCGCATAGTGGAACGTCCGCATCGTCATCTGTGTTCCCGGTTCTCCGATCGACTGCGCGGACACGATGCCCGCGCTCTCGTTGGGGTCGATCCGGTGCGTCTCGTATCGCTTGACGATCCGGCGTACGACCTCTGCCAGCTGCTTTTTCGTGATCTTGACGCCGCGGGTCTTCTCGACGAGGTCCCACACGACCTGGCGGGGCAGTTCCTTGTCCATGTCTTTCAGGATCGTCCCAATCGCGTCCTCCTCGGCCGCAGCCTTGGGGATCTTGTCCGGGATTTTTGGCGGTGGTTCGGGGGGCGCCTCCCCTTCCGCCACCGCCTCCGCGTCCGCCGCCGCGGACTTGGCCTCACGCTTCCGTGGGGCCGGCTCCTCCTTTGCGCCGACCTTCGTGAGAACCTTCTTCGCCTCCTTCGCGGTGATGAACTTCGCGACTCGGTCGGGCGTCGCACTGCGAAGGCTGTCGACCGTGAACCCCGCGTCCGCGAGGCTCTCCGCGGTCTTCTTCGAGATCCCGCGCCGCCGCAACGCCTCGATCGTGTCCGTGCGCGCCATCGTCACTCCTCCGGGGGCTCTTCCTCGGTCTCTTCCTCTTCCTCGAGCTCGACGATCATGTCCTTCTCGGTGAGCCCGTAGCCCGTCATCTCCTTCTCCGCCATTCGCTCCCGCCAGCCGGGCTCCTCGCCGAGCACCTCCTGAAGGATGTCGTCGATGTCGACGGCCGTCCCCTGCACGGAGCGGCTCGGGTCGACGCCGTCTTCCCCGAATCGGAACTGGATGATCGTGTCCGCGGTGTTGCGGACGGTCCCGTCTTCCTTTACCTTGAGGTCCTCGAGCGCGTTGATGAGCCGCCGCTGCATGTACCCGGAACGGCTCGTCCGAACCGCGGTGTCGACAAGTCCTTCGCGGCCACCCATCGCGTGGAAAAAGTATTCGGTCGGGTGGAGCCCAGACTTGTACGAGGACTTGACGAATCCCTTCGCTTGCGCGCCGAGGTCCCCCTTCTTGAAATGGGGTAGGGTCCGGTTCCAATAGCCGCGGGAGAGCCGTTCGCCGCGCACGGCCTGCTGTCCGATGCACCCCGCCATCTGGGACAAGTTGAGCATCGAGCCGCGCGCGCCTGAGCGAGCCATGATGACCGACGGGTTCTCCATTCCGAGGTGCTTGCCCGCGATCTGCCCCGCCTGGTCACGGGCCCGGCCGAGGACCTTCATCGCTTCGACCTCTAGGGTCTCCTCCAGGGATCGCCCGGGCATCTGCTCGAGTTCCCCGCGTCGGTACGCCTCTACGAAGTCCTGCACTTTCTCCTCCGCCTGTCGGAGCACGTCGGTGATCTGGCGCTTCGCTTCCTCGGGGATGTCCTCGTCGTCGATGCCCGTCGTGAAGCCGCGTACCATGATCGCCCCCAGCGCAAGCTTGGTGCTCTCGTCGATGAACTGTTTCGCGCGCTCCGAGCCGTAGTCCCGCGCAATCTTGTCGAGGATTTTCCCCTTGAACGCGCCGATCGCGTTCTCGTCGATGGTCCCGGACTTGAGCTGCCCCTCGTGGACCTCCACCCATGCGTCCTCCGCCGTGAGCTGCTTGAGGTCCTTGACACCCTTCGGGCCGATCGAGGCCTTGAACGCGATGTTGAGGTCGGGCGGGAGCACGAGCGAGAAGATCTGCTTGCCCGTCCACCATTCCGTCCCATCCTTGTCGGTCTTCGCGGGCTTCGGGATCTCCTTTAGCCCGATCTTCGAGAGGATGAACGTCGTCTCCTCGTGGTTGAACCGGCTGTCCCGGTACGTGAGGAGGAAGGACCCGGTGATGTGGTCGTGGATCCCGCCGATCACGGGGCCGCCGAACCGAGGCGAGAGGATGTGCTCTTGCACGCGCATGAGGATCTTCGCCTCTGCCCGCGCCTCCTCGGATTGGAGGACGTGGAGGTTCATCTCGTCCCCGTCGAAGTCCGCATTGTAGGGAGGACAGACCGCCAGGTTGAACCGGAACGTCTTCTCCTTCATGACGCGCACCTCGTGCGCCATCATGCTCATTCGGTGGAGGCTCGGCTGCCGGTTGAACAGGACGATGTCGCCGTCGACGAGCTGCCGCTCAACGACCCAGCCCGTCTCGACGGTTTCCGCGACCGTTTCTGCATTCTTGTCCGTCACTCGGATTCGGCGGCCGTCCGGGCGGATGACGTAGTTCACGCCGGGCACGAATTGCCCGTTCGTACTCACGGGCGTCGGTCCACGCTTGACCCAGTCCTTCACGATCTCCATGTTGTAGGCTTGGACGCGGATCGGGACCGTCAACTCCCGCGCCGCTTCGATGGGGACCCCGACTTCGTTGATGCTCAGGACCGGGTCCGGCGAGATCACGGTGCGCGCGGAGAAATTCACTCGCTTGCCGCTCAGGTTCGACCGGAACCGCCCTTCCTTCCCCTTCAGCCGCTGCACGAGGGTCTTGAGCGGCCGACCGGAACGGTGCCGGGCAGGCGGGATGCCGCTCGTCTGGTTGTCGAAGTACGTCGTGACGTGGTATTGCAGGAGTTCCCACAGGTCCTCAACGATCAGCTGCGGGGCGCCGGCGTCGCGGTTCTCGCGGAGGCGCTGATTGATCCGGAGGACATCGACGAGCTTGTGCGTGAGGTCGTCTTCGGACCGATCGCCGCTCTCGAGGGTGATGGAGGGGCGAACGGTCACCGGGGGCACGAGCAGGGCGGTGAGCACCATCCATTCGGGCCGCGCCGCCTCCGGTTCGATGTTGAACGCGCGCAGGTCGTCGTTGGGAATCCGCTCGAGCCGCTCCCGGACCTCGCGCGGCGTGAGCTTGTGGCCGTCCTCGCGGAACGTCGTCGGCTTGTCGAGCGTGATCTTGCTCTGTTCCGTATCGCAGTGGGGGCATCGCGCGCGCTTCTGCGCCTCCTTGGCGGTCTCCTTTGCGATTTCGGAGATCTCAGTCGAGTCCGCGCCGAGTTCCTCCTGCGCCTCGAGGTCGCGCATGAACTCCTGCGCCTGTTGGCGGGTGAGCAAAAGGCGGCCGCACGACTTGCACGTGGACTGCAAGAGCTTCTTGATCTCCTTCACGTACCCGACGTGGATCACGGGCATCGCGAGGTCGATGTGCCCGAAGTGGCCGGGACACTCGTCGACCTTCCCGCCGCACGTCTTGCATCGCAGGCCCGGCTCGATGACGCCGAGATGGGAGTCCATGAGCCCCATGTCGATCGGGAAGCCGTCGTCGTCGTACGTGTCGGCGGTGATGATCTTCGTCGCGCTCATCCGGCGGATTTCGTCCGGGCTCAGGAGCGCGAACTTGATCGCGTTGATCCGCTTCGTGACCCCTCCCATCGGCATCACTTCAAGTCCTCCAGCTGGAGGCGCATCGCGACGCCCAGGGACAGGAGTTCGTCGAGGAGGAGCTTGAATGCGTAGCTCGTCTGGACCGGGTAGATCTTCGATGTGTTGTCGCAGACCGGGCAGCGGAGCGCGCCCTTTCGGTGCTTGATCGCGAAATGGCCGCATTCCGGGTTCCCGCACACGTACTGGACCGTGCCGTCGGACTCGTCGAGGAGGCGATCCTTGATCACCATCGCCGCCCCGTGTCCGATGAGGCAGTCGCGCTCCATCTCCCCGAAACGGAGACCGCCTTGTCGGGACCGCCCCTCCGTGGGTTGGCGGGTCAGGATCTGAACGGGCCCGCGAGACCGCACGTGCAACTTCCCGCTGACCATGTGGTGGAGCTTCTGGTAGTAGATGACCCCCGTGAAGATGTCGGCGGGGATCATCCGTCCCGTGAACCCGTCGTACAGGATCTCCTTCCCGTTGTGCTTGAACCCCGCCGCGACGAGCCCCTTGCGGAGCGACTCCTCCCGCTCCCCGCTGAACGGCGTCCCGTCGACCGTGCGCCCCTCCATGGATGCGACTTTCCCGCCAATCATCTCGAGCACGTGCGCGACCGTCATCCGCGACGGAATCGCGTGCGGGTTGATGATTAGGTCGGGGATGATCCCGTCCGACGTGAAGGGCAAATCCTCCTGGGGCGCGAGGAGGCCGATCACGCCCTTCTGCCCGTGCCGCGAAGCGAACTTGTCGCCGAGCTCGGGGATCCGGAGGTCACGGACCTTCACCTTCGCGAGCTTGGACCCGTTCTCGCTCTCCGTGAGCATGACGGAGTCGACCCATCCGGACTCCCCGTGTCGGACCGTGATCGACGTCTCCCGCCGCTTCTGGGGCGTCAGGAAGTCCGTCTCCTCCTCCAGGAAGCGCGGAGGGCTCGTCTTCCCGATGAGGACCTCGCCCCCGACGACCGCCACCTCGGGCGAGATGAGCCCGTCCTCGGGCGTGAGGTTCGCGTAGCTCAGATCGGCGCGCGCCCCGCGGACATCGGGTTGCGGGATCTCGAAGTGATCCTCCTGGCCGCCAGGATACCGTCGCTCTTCCGCGCGATACGTACGCATGAACGAGCTTCGGCCGAGTCCGCGCTCGATCGAGGCTTTGTTCATCACGATCGCATCTTCCATGTTGTACCCGTGGTACGACATCACCGCCACGACGAAGTCCTGTCCCGCCGGTCGGCGGTTGAACGCGACGTACTTCATCGTCTCCGTCTGGACGAGCGGAGCCTGCGGATAGTGGAGCAAGTGGGCCCTCGTGTCCGGCCGCATCCGGTAGTTGCTCGCCGCCAAACCGAGGGACTGCTTCGCCATGCCGGCGCCCATCGTGACGCGCGGGGACGAGTTGTGCTCGGGGTACGGGACGAGTCCGGAGGCCACGCCGAGGATTGTGACCGGATCGAGCTCGAGGTGCGTGTGCTCCTTGGTCAAGAGCGAGACGACTTCGAACGACTTCCCGCAGTTCTTGCACTCGAGCTCCGCTTGGGTTTCGGCCGCGCCCATGTTCTTCCACGTGACGTCGTTCCGCGAGAGGGGCTTCTTGCAGTGCTTGCACCGCGTGGGCACGTCGAACGGGTAGATCGCGATGCACGTGTCCTCCTCCTCTTCCGCGTCGATCCACTCCACGATCCCGTTCCGAACAAGATCGGACCATCGCATCTTCCCGATCCGGAGGTCCTCCAAGTGGCGGCGGTTCAGGATGAGCCGCCCGTCCCGGACCGTGAGGAGGGGCCGCCGGATGCGACCCTCGTCGCAGTTGATCCACACCTCGTTCATGTTCTCGTCATGGTGCACGTTGACCTCGTGGCTGAGGAGGCCTGTGCGGCGTCGCTCCCGGATCTCCTGGACGAGCGTCCTCGGGTCGTCGTGGAGTCCGATGAGGTCCCCGTTCACGTAGACGCGCGTGAGCTCCGGGGCCTGGCCCTGGACTTGGCGGGTCCCGAGGTCGGCGAGCAGGAGCTGCACTTCGTTCTCCGGGAAGCCTTCGGAGACATCGATGACGAGCGCGAGGTTCTTCACGAGTCCGCAGTTCTGGCCCTCCGGGGTTTCGTTCGGGCACAGCCGGCCCCATTGGGTCGGGTGGAGGTCGCGGGCCTCGGAGTGCGGCTGGGAGCGGGTCAGGGGCGACGTGATTCGACGCAGGTGGGAGAGCGCGGACACCGCAGACGTGCGGTCGAGGAGCTGGCTCACGCCCGCGCGCCCGCCGACCCAGTTCCCGGTCGCGAGCGCATGGAGGAGGCGCTGGCTCAGGAGGTCCGGTCGAATCGCGCTGTTGATCTTGACTTCCTTGCGTCGCGCATAGTTCCGCTCGAGCTGGTACTTCAGGTCCTTGATCAGGTTGGCGAAGGCCACGCGGAACAAGTCTTCCATCAGGTCTCCCGCCAGCTTGAGGCGCTTGTTCGCGTAATGGTCCTTGTCGTCCTCCCGCCGGCGGCCGAGCTGCAGTTCAAGGACGGACCGGGCGACGCGGCCGAGGAAGATCGCCTTCTTCATTCGGTCTTCCCGAGCGTCTCCCAAGTGCGGTAACAAGCTCCGGTCCAGGATCGATTCGACTTTCTTGATCCGGTACTCCTTCGCCTGCCCCGTCGCGAACTTTCGTTCGAGGTAGCCGATCGCGTCATCCCTCGAGAAGATCCCGTTGGGCGGGTACAACTTCTTGTTGCGCACTTCCTCGATGTTCGCGTAGACGATGTTCGCCATCTCCGGCGAACTGACGATTGCGTTGTAGATGTCCTCGTCCTTCTCCATCCCCAGCGCCTTCATGAGGATCACGAGCGGGATCTGTCCGCTCGCGGTCGGGACCGTGACGACGAGGACGCCGTCCTTCTTCATCTCCACGATCGTGAGCGCGCGGTACCCCTCTTTCTGGGAGAAGACTTTCGCGATGGGCACCTCGCGACCGTACCGCTCGTTGAATTCCACGAGGACGCGGTTCGGCGCCAAGTCTTCGAGGGAAATCAGAACCCGTTCCGTGCCGGCGATGATGAAGTACCCGCCGGGGTCGTACGGATCCTCCATCTTGTCCTTGACGAGCTTGTCGGTGTACTCCTCGTCCGAGAGTTCGCCCTCCGTCTCGAGGTTCTCCCGATGGAGGGAGCACCGTTTCGACTTGGTCATGATCGGGAGGTTCCCGATCGTGATCGGCTCGGGTTCCCGCTCAATCCCGTTTTCGACGACCGTGAATTCCAGGTAGATCGGAGCCGTGTAGTTCAGGTTCCGGAGCCGCGCCTCCATCGGCGTGAGCGGATGGGTGGCGCCGTTCGCTTCCTTGACGACGGGTGTGCCGACCTTGATCGTGGGCTTCGCCTCGAGGTCGATGCGCCCCTTGTCGTCCCGCTTGCGCCCGATGCGGATCTCAATGATGTCCCCCTCGGTCCGGTCCTCGTCAAGCTTGATCACCCCGCGCCGCTCGTCCTCGGGGGAGACGCGGAGGTTGTCGACGATTCGCTGCATGCGCGAGTTCGGGTTGTCGATCGTCGGTAGGAAGTCGTTGAAGCTGGCGATGTGGTGGTTGACGATGCTGCGTTCTCGGAAGAACGAGTCGACGAGATCGCGCATCTCCTACCTCCCGATGACAAGTCGGAACGCCTCGGACACGCCCGCCGTCTGGTTGAGTCGGAGGACGCGCACGATCCGGCCCTCCTCGATGGGGCCGTGGATCTTTTCCAGCACGCGGATCACCGGGTCCGTCTTCCGGATCTTCGGAAGCTGGTCGCGGGTCACCTTCAGTCCCTTCAGGACCTCGTCCGCTTCGTCCGGCGACAGCAGGCGATGCTCGGGGACGAGCTTGTGTTCAAGGACGTTAAACCGCAAGAGGGCACCTCCCGTTCGTTGTTCCCGCTCTCGCATGTCGCCGTGCGGGCGGGCCCGCGGGGACTTTCGAGGCCCCCGGCGCGACGCGCGAAGGCTTTTTCGAACCCCGGACCACCTGGTTTCTCTCCTGACCCCTTCGAGTCGGTTAAAAGCCAGATGCTCTTTCTAGGGACGGCCTGCACGACACGTCCAACCTAGCTGAGCTACGGGCCCCAAGCGCTACGGCGGACATGCGAGCCAATCGCTAACTACGCGCCCTAGATAAACGTTACGGCGGTTTCCCTCTCGCCGGACCGAGAGAGCGGCCGACGTATCCGGGATGAAGAATAATAATCCGGTCATCCCGGGGTCACGAAGGTTTAATACAGGCCCTTGGTTGCGAGCGGGACCATGATGCGCCGGGAGAAGCGCTGCATTTCCTGCGGCCTCGTGATCGGAGGCAGGGGGACCACCTCGTTTGCGTGCCCGAGCTGCGGGAACGGGGCCCTTGGGCGATGTCAGCAGTGCCGGGACCAAGGAGTCGCCTATCGGTGTCCGGAGTGCGGGTTCCAGGGGCCCTGAGATGGGGCGCGTCGCCGTCACGTATCGAATCATGCCGGACGGCGCGGACGTGGATGTGGCGGGGCTGGAATCGTCCGTCCGCGCGACTCTTGGCGGGGCCGTCCGCGATGTGGCGGTGCGGCCGATTGCGTTCGGATTGAAGGCGATCGAGGCCACGGTCGTCGTCNNGAGCGGCTCCGCGGAATCGCGGGGGTCGGCGAGGTCGAGACCCTCGGGGTCGGCCTCCTCTAATACGGCATCTCCCCGCGGACGAACGCGCGGGTGCGGGCGTCTTTCGGGGACTCGAAGAAGGCCCTTACGTCGCTGACTTCGATGAGCTTGCCGTCGAGCAGGAGACCCGCCCGTTGGCCGACCCGCCTCGCTTGGAACGGGTTGTGCGTGACGATGAGCACAGTCGCGCCGACCAACGCATTGTACCCGCGAATCGCGGCCTCGAGGAGCGCGACGTTCGTGGGATCCAAGTTCGCGGTGACCTCGTCGAGCAGCAGAACGCGGGGCTCCAACACGGCCGCCCGGGCGAAGCACATCCGTTGCGCCTCACCGGCGGACAACGTCCAAGCCTTCGCGTCGCGCGCCGCCGCCAGTCCGACGCGGTCGAGCGCCGTTGCCACCTGTCGGTCGATCTTCTCCTCCGGGACCTCTCGGAGTCGTAGGCCGTAAGCGACATTCTCGAAGACCGTTCGGCGGAATGCGGCCGGGCGTTGCATGACGAAACCGACGTCGCGACCCGGGATGCCATTCCCCGAGACGCCATCGCCGAAGGAGACCGACCCTTCGTCCGCGGACTCGAGGCCCGCCACGATTCGAAGGAGCGTCGTCTTCCCGGATCCGCTGGGGCCGAGAAGCGCGAATATCTCTCCCGGCTCCACCGCCAGCTCGATCCCGTCCAGCACGCGCCGGTCCCCGAACGCCTTGCAAACGCCCTTGACGTCGACGGCGGTCATCGGTGCCCCTGCTGCTGCGTGCGGTAGAGGAACAGAAAGATCACGAATCCGATTCCGAGCAGGATGCCCCCGAGCGCGACCGCTTCCGTGAAATTCCCGCGGCTCGTCTCCAGCACGATCGCGGTGGTGAGCACGCGAGTCGAGCCCCGGATGTTACCGCCGACGATCAGGACGGCGCCGACCTCCGAGATCGCACGACCGAACCCGACCATGATCGCGGTCAGAACCCCAAGACGTGCCTCCTCGATCACCGTGGCCGCGAGCGCCCAGCCGCGTGCCCCCAAGCTCCGGGCGGCGTCCTTGACATCGCGGCCGACCGAGGAAACGGCGGAGTAGGTGACACCCGCGACGATTGGCGTGACGATGAGCACCTGAGCGAGGACCATGCCGACGGGCGTGTAGAGCCACCCGAGGATCCCCAATGGGCCGGACGTGGAGAGAAGGAGGTAGACGAGGAGCCCGGCCAAGACTGGCGGCATCCCGTACAGCGTGAAGACAATGGCCTTGGCGAGCGTCAGGGTCGCCCGCCGCCCTTTCGCCTCTTCTCGGAGGGCGAGGAGCGTTCCGATCGGGATCCGTGGCAACGTAGAGGGAAAGCCCGGCGATCTGGAGGAGTTCCGAGGAAAGCTCGACCGTGCTCTCCCCCCTTACGGCGCGTTCGGCGTGAACAGGTGGCGGTCGTTGACGACGAACTTCCGGATCAGGTCTTGGCCGATCGGCCCGATGAGCCAGTCGTGGAACACTTTCGCGTCGGCATGGCGGACGTTCGGGTGCTTGGTCTGATTCACGAGGATGACGCTGTACTGGTTCAGGAGCGGCGGCTGATTCTCCACGATTACCGCCAGGTTGAGGCGAGGGCGCATGACGGCATATGTGCCGTCGTCGGCGAGGGTGTACGCCCGGAACTCGTTCGCGATGAGCAAGGTCGCACCCATGCCCTGTCCCGTCTCCTTGTACCACTCGCTTGGCCCGGGAGCCAATCCGGCGGATGCCCAGAGTTGAAGCTCCTTCACGAGGGTCCCGGAACCGTCCCCGCGGGAGGCGAACGGGCACCGACAGGCGGCGATGTGCTGAAATGCGGCTGTGGCGTTGTCTCCTCGAGCGGCGGCGGGATCGGCCGCGGGCCCGACCAGAATGAAGTAGTTGTACATGACCAAGACGCGGTCCACGCCGTCCCCCGCGGCGACGAACGCCTGTTCGGACTTCGGCGCGTGGACGAGGACCACGTCGGCGTCGCCGCGACTCGCGATCCCAAGCGCTTGCCCAGTGCCCACCGCGATCTCGTGGACTTGAATTCCCGTTTGGGCCGCGAACTGGGGGAGCAGATAGTCGAGGAGCCCGCTATCCTCGGTGCTCGTCGTGGTGGCAAGGACGATAAACCGTCCCTGAGGAAGCGCAACGGGCACCGCGAGGGCGAGGATCAGGAGGCCGAGCGCGAGAACCAGGAAGAGCCGCGGCCTCCCCATACGTCGCGCATCGCAGGAGCCGGGATAAAGCCGTCGGGACGCTACATGTACGCCCGGGGCTTTAGACCTGAACGCGGCCTCGTCGACGCATGATTCGTGGGGATCGTTCGGGCCGTGTTCCGTTCGCGTTGGTAGCGGTCTTGTTGCTCCTGTCTGCGGGCCTTGCAGCGCTGTATTCCGCGAAGCTCGGACGCGATGAGGCCGCGGCGCGCGCCCGCGAGGCTCGTCTTGCCGTCCTGTCGCGGGTCGCGGAAGAAATCCACCGCGAGGTCTTCTCTCAGGCGCAGTTCATCGCGCTCACCGCGATCGCCGCGGGCACGAACGGTACCCTGAACGAGAGCAAGGTCTCGGCTGCATTCAGTTCCGGCCTTGCGGCCTACGTGGCGGCGCATTTTCCACGGGTCGTCCAGTCGGTGGCGGTTCGCGTCTCCGCCTACGAGGCCACCCTTGGCTTGGCCCAGCGACGCATGTTGGACGTCCAACCCTCGAATTCGACGCGCACGGAGGTGATCGACGGTGTGCCGTTGCAGGCCCCGGACCCGACCGCGAGAGATTCGCTGGGCCCGATCGACCGAGTCGCGTACATGGCAGTCCGTGGCGTGGTGAACTATTCCCTTTCGATGGACGCCTTGAGATTGGTGAAATTGGGGTCGCTTGGTTCGCTCGTTCCGGTCCCCGCCCCGTTGATGCAGAGGAAACTGGAGCAAGCCGCGCGTTCGGGCGAAGGGGATGCCGCGGGCGTCGGACGTACCGTCAAAGCGATTCTCGCCTCCCTGGTCCAATTCCGGGTCCTCGACGGCGTCGCCTCGCCGATGCGGCCGGGAACCTCGACGCGTGACGTCCTCACCGCTAACGACGTCGAGCTTGCTGTGAACACGGCACTCCTCGTGGAGCAGATTCGGTTGTTCCGCGCGTACGATCGCGACGCGGCGAGCGCGATTGACGCGGCCCATCCGGCCCCACATGTCCCCGAAGATCTGCCACCGCCGGGCCGGTCCCTGGTCCAACTCCTCAATCGGTATGTCGGGGGAGGGACGCTGGATGCCACGGACCTGTTCGCTTTGTTGACGGGCCTCGACGCCGCAGGACTTTCGATGGCCTCGCTCTTCGCGCAAGCGATCGCCGCGCTCGCGGATGATCTGGTCCTTAGACCCCTGGAGTTCCTCGGTCTGACCCCGTTGGCGGATTGGCTCGCGAACGCGACGCTCCAATCGGCCGACGCGTTCGACTCGTTCCTGAGCTGGCTCACCGGCCAACCGGATCGCTACGCCCGATATGTGGTTCAATACGTGAGGGCCGTGTTCGTGGACACAGGGGTCGGCACGGGCTTCTTCGGACCTTGGGACCAGCCGCTGCCAGCCCGAGGGTACGATGTTCCGAATGGTTCGGGGAGGATCCGCATCACGATCCCCTCGCATGTGGCGACGGTCCCCTTTCCGCGACACGACCTCCTTTCCGCGGACTACAATCCATTTTGGCATGATTACTACTCCCGACTTCGCCCCTCCCTCGCGGGGGTCGGCGGCACGCTCCGCTCCCTCCTGAACGACGTCGCGTCCACCATTGCACACGACGCCGTGCTGGCGGGGCTGCTGCCGACGAGCGCCACGGGCGCGATCGATCCAAAGGACTCGAGATCGTTTCTCGACCTCCTTGGCCTCCGCGTCGGGCACGCCGTCGACCTGGCCCTCGCTCGATTTGGTTCCGATCCGATTGCCGTGGATGGACTCACGGTCAATTTCTGGAACGCGACGAAAGCGATGCTCCGAGATCTCGTGGACTACCTGACGGCGGGGCATGATGTCGTTCTTGTGAATGCGACGACCGAGATCGGGCGCGCGCGGAACGCGCTCACGGAAGACTTGTTCGTCGAGGCTGTTCGCCGTTTTCCCGGGTTGAATGACTCCCAGAAGGGGACGTTGCGATCGGCCATTGACTCGGATGTGATTGGAAATGGCTGGGATCTCGCCGCCTACGCCGGACGCAGGGCGGTCGACCTGGGGGCGTTTCACGACGCCCTTGCCCTGGCGGATTCGACTTCCGTCCCCGGGTTCCAGATGCGAGCGCGGATGCGGGAGGAGGTCGCGGGGGCAACCGGCTGGCTCGCATCCGCGGCGGACTCCATCAAGGGATTGATCGGCAGCGCCACGGCCGCCCAAGACGTGGCAGGCCTTCGCGTGGCGTACGCGGCGACCACCGATCCGTTCGTGCTCAGCGACCCGTGGACGGGAGAGCCCGGGTTCGTCGAGCGATTTCGCGTCCGACAGTCCCCAGCCTACCTCCGCGCGAACATGGAGACTTCGAACGAAACCGGTGCCGGGGGAAGCCTCGCGGTCGCAATCGTGGATCCCTCCGAGCTCCCCGCGTCCGAGGACACCCCGAATGCGCACCTCACGAAGCTGGGGGCACAATCACATCGACCGTTCGCGACGGGCTGGAGGGTCCGGGTGGCGGGCGCCGCTCTCCTCCGCATCGAGACGGCCACAGCGGTCCTCGTAGGATCGAGCGGCCTCGTGCCCGCAGCCCTCGAAAAGACTTGGTCGTTGAACTTCTCGCTCTCGCTGGTCGCGTACAGCGGTTGGAACCTCACGGGCGTGTCGTACCGGGCATCGGATTCCCTGATGAACAGCATCGCCTCGTTCATCGACCTCGCTTTGCCGGACCTCACGGCCGTGGTGCGATGGATGCTCGTCACGATGGGCCGGGGGCTCGAGATTGTTTCCATGATGATGGAGCGGCTCTCGGATTTCGCGTTCAAAGTCGTCCGAGCGCTGAGCGAGCTGTTGTCCCGCCTGCTCGATTTTCTCCGGATGGTCGCCACGCAGGCCCTGGGAATCGTTGGCAGAATCCTCGATGCGATTCGGATCGCGTTCCCCGTTGAGACCCGGTTCACCGTGGCGATCGCGGGGGTGATCGTCCGCGTCCTGGTGAACGGACCGGCGGGCCGCTCCCTCACGCTCGAATTCGAATGGACGGGCCCCCATCACGTCGAATTCGTGCGCCTCCTCGAGTCCGAATACCGAGACCGCGCCCGCCGCCAACCGACGTACGATGTGCTCGCCCACGCATCCGCCCTCTTGGGTCCGCTCCACCAATCCTTGTCCGTGGACCCGCTCAACGTGACGCAACCCCACATGATCGAGGGCAACGCCTCCTGGGAGCACGCCTGGAGGGCGAACTACTTCGGGCCGACCGTCCAAGCGGGGCTGCCGATCGACGCCTCCCTGTCCATCACGGTCCCTGTCGCGCCCGGCATCGATGTCGATGTCAGGGTCGGCATTGGGGCGCTGACGATCGGGATCCCGCTGGCGGGGTTCATGGCGGCGATCGAACGCGGGGTCTCCGAGGCGCTCTCTCAGCTGCCGGAGGCCGAGTCCTGGGAGGACGTTGGCCGCTTGACTCGGGAGATTGGCGAACGGTTGACAGCGGATCTGCTCGACGAGGTCGAAGGCTCGCTCCTCGAAGTGGGAGTGTACGCCCAAGCGGACGTGAAGGCCGAGGTCGAGGGGCCTGGATTCCGCCTCGCGCTTGTCGTCGACGGCACGGCGGTACGGGAGGCCATCGAGTGGCTCATCGATAATGTCGCGAGGTACTTCGAACGGGGACTCGACCCGTTCGCAGATGCGCAGTACAAGGCGTTGCCCGAGAATCTCGGCGAGCACGCGGCCCTCCGCGCCGAATTCCATTTCGTCGCCGGCGCACCCGCGTTCGTCGCGGACTTTGGGGTCACGGGAGAGGTGCGCGTCGCGGCCCGGGTGCAGGCGAACCTCGCGGCCCTGGCGGCTCGTTTCGGCCACGATGCGGGGCGACCGGAGTACGAATTCGCGATCTTGCTCGACGGCCACGTCGCATTGCCGTGGCTGCCCGGGCTATACGGAGTGATCTACCTCCTTCGCGGGACCGCTGTCCCTGCGTGAGCGCCGGCCGCGAATACCTTTATGGGGAGCGGGCTTCCATGCCCCGCGCCGTGCCCCCGTTCCCCCCGGGCCTCTACGGTCTCGACGTCGTCACGGACTTGTCCGCATTCGTGCAGGACACGCTCTGGGTCGTCGCGGTCATCATCGCCGCCACGGCGGTCATGGTGTACGCGCTCGCGTACCTGTCCCGCTACTTCGAGTACCTGAAGATGCAGGAGTCGAAGTACCTCGACGCCGGGGCGTTGGACTTCATCCATCGGGTCGTCGAGGTGCTGCTCATCGGCATCTGGGCGCTCGCGATCATGGCGGTCGCCGCGATACGCTCCGTGGAGGTCCGGGGCCTCCTCGTCGAGGTCATCCAACGCGTCCCGGCGGTGTTCTTCGCGATCCTCGCCCTGTTCGTCGGGGCGATCCTCGTCCGTGCCCTCCGACAGTTCGGGGCGTACCTTCGAGGCGAATTGCCCGCGAAGCCGCGGAACCTCGCGCCCCCTCGCCTATGGGGAGTCACGGAGCTGTTCCTGAAGTATCTCATCATCGTCGTCTCGGTCCTCGTCGCCTTCGTGGGGGCCGTCGACGTCCTGCCCGCCTCGGTGCCGGAGAAATCGTTCTTGGAGGGCGCGCGGAACGGGCTGACCACGCCGTCTTCGGCGCTGTTCACCGCCATCGCGATCGCAATCGCGGGCGCGATCGTGACCCTCGGGATTGCGCGCTTCACCGACTCCGTCTTCGACGACATGAAACAGCGATCAAAGAAGTACGGGCCGAAGGTCCTCGATCAGTTCAAGTTCGTCGCTCGCACGGGCCTCTACGGGTTCTCCTTCATCACGGTCCTGTTCCTCGTCCTCGGCCTCTTCCTCACGCCCGAGCAGCTGATCGCGTTTGCCGTCGCGTTCCTCCTCGTCGTGGTCATCGGGGTCGCGGTCTCCTTCGATGCGGTCCGGAACGCCGCCGCGGGCCTCGCGTTGATGCAAGCGGACCCGTATTCGGTCGGGGACCGCGTCAAGATCGGAGAGGACCTCGTGGGCGATGTCACCGGAATCTCGCTCACGATGACGAGCCTCCGGACGGGGCGCGGGGAGACCGTCACGCTCCCGAACCGGGAGGTCCTCGCCACCCCCGTCCTCAATTTCACGCGGTCCGAGCACCATCCGATTTTCTTGGAGGTGGCCGTTGGGTGGGACGTGCCCCACAAGACCGTGGAGGAGCTCCTGCTCGAGGCGGCGAAGCGTACGCCCGGGGTCCTCGAGAACCCGCCGCCGCAGGTGTTCGGGAAGGATGTCGCAGGGAACGCGATTGTCCACCAGCTCCTCGCGTTCACGAACGATCCCGAGCAGATGAAACAGGTGAAGAGCGCGCTCCTGTACACGGTCCAAGACCTGTTCCACGATCGGAAGCTGAAGGTCCTCGCGTCACCCCGCTGACGCGGCGCGCGCCCCCTTGCGGTACAACAGGACGGGGCACCTCGCCTTGGCCGCAATGTCGTCTTCCGCCGGGCCGAACGCGGCCCGGGACAAGGCGCGTCGGTCGCCCGCGCCGATGATGAGGAGGTCGTGCTTCCCGCTCTCCTCAACTACAGCCTCAACAACGTTCTTGACGGGGAGCCGCAGAACTTGGGCGTCTACATGGGCTTGGGCGACGAGCTCCACGACGGTCATGGCCCCGGGCGCGGCGCCGCCTCCCTCGCCGAGCTCGAGAACGCTCACCTTTGCTCCGCCGGCGCGCGCCAGCGTCGCGGCGACCTCCGCCGCTCCCCGCGCTTGCTCTTCGGACCGGACGTACAACAGGATCGATCGCATGGTCTCCTTCATACCGCGCGTGCGGGCGACGACGACATCGCACGGGGCGCGCGCCACGAGGTAGTCGATCGTATCCCCGAGGATCCGGAGCTCGGGACCAACGCGACCGCCCCGCCAGCCGAGCACAAGGAGGTTTACGTCCTCCTCTTCGATCGTCCGTAGGACAATCTCGTAGGGTAGGTGCCCGATTCGGACGGTCGCTCGGGTGTCCGGGGCGAATCCGCTAGCGAACTTCTCGACCTTCCGAAGCCCCTTGATTCGCTCATCGACGTAGTGAAACCGGATCGCCTTTGGCGGGAGCGACCGCGGGATTTCCAGGACGTTCATCAGCGCGAGCTCCCCGCTCTTCGCCGCCGCCAGGATCGCGCCGAGGCGCACCAGCGCGAGGTTGTCGAACTCGCGAAGCGGCACGAGAACCCGGTACTTTGCCAGCTCGATCGGCTGCGCCTCCGCCGCCAAGAGCGTGGCGACGTCGATGCGTTTCGGGAGCCGTTTCACGATATCCTTCCGACCTCGGAACGGATAGTAGAGAAGGAGGCCAATTCCGATCCACAGCACGATGACGGTCCAGGCGATCTGACCCGTGCCGGACTGGGTCGCGAGGAAGCCCACGAGGACGACGTTGGCGGTGATGGCGAGGATCGGGAATGCGGGGAAGAGGGGCGCGGTGAACCCGCGACGGACGGTGGCGTGGGTCCGTCGGAGCCGTATGTACGCGACGTTCACGAGGATGAACGCCAAGAGGAACGCGAGGCCCGCGGCCGTCGCGACCACCTGAACATCCGAAAAGAGAACGAGCAGGAGCATGACGACTCCACTTAGCAAGATCGCGCTGCTCGGCGCGCGGAAGCGCGGATGGACGCGGCCGAGCGTCGTTGGGAGCACGTGGTCGCGCCCCATCGCGAAGGAGAGACGGGAGGCGGAGAACAGCGTCGCGTTGAGCGCCGCCAGCGTCGCCACGAGACCGCCAAACGCGAGGAGCGGCCCGCCGACCCCGGGGATGACTTGACGACCGACCTCGACGATCGCGACCGTGCCAAACCCAGAGAGCCAGCTCCAGGCCGAGAGGCCCGACACCGTGCGGGTCGCGGCGAGGGCGACGAAGGCGACGGCGAGGTACAGGAGGACGACGACCGCCAGCGAGAAGAACATCGCGCGAGGAATCGTGCGCTCCGGGTCTCGTACCTCCTCCCCGGCTTGCGCGATCCCCTCGAAGCCCTGGAACGCCACGAACGTGAGCGCCATCGCTGCCAACAGTCCCCCTTGACCGCCCGCGAAGAACGGCTCGAACCGGTTCACGGGTGAGCTCGCGGTCGCGACCAGACCGAACGCAACGAGGAGCCCGAGGATCACGAGCTTCGCAAAGCCGACGACTCCGAACCCGCGCCGCCGGGTTTGGGCGCCCAGGTAGCCGACGGCGACAAATCCCGCAGTCGCGAGGACTGCGAACACGATCGCGGCGCCGGCTCGGCTCAGGGGCCCGAGCCATCCCTCCCCCTCCAAGGCCCAGGCCACGTAGTAACCGAAGCCGAGCGCGCCGAGCGACCCGGCGACCATGTGGCCGAACCACGTCATCCAGCCCGCCGCGAACGCGACGGGGCCCGGGAACGCTTCCCGAACCCATAGGTACCCTCCGCCCGCCTCCGGGTAGGTCGTCCCGAGGTCGGCGTAGGTGATCGCGGTCAGTCCGGCGACGAGGCCGTTCAGCAGGATCGCGAGGAGCAAGGCGGGCCCCGCCACTCCGGCGGCGAACCCGAAGACGACGAAGACTCCCGCCCCCACGGTCGCCCCGATGCCCATCATCGTCGCGCTGAGGAACGTGAGGTCCCGCGAGAGACGGACCTCGATGGCGCCGGGCTCCTTTTCCACGCGCGGGCGTATTCCGGCGGGCGTTTAAGGTTTCACGCCGCTGCTCGGTGGCGGACCCCGATTCGCGCGGTGGCTACTTGATCAGGTCGACGCCCGCGCGCGAGGCCCCTTCGAATCCGGCCCTGCGGCCCATGATCTGCTTGCTCTTCACGCCGGTCGCGACGAGCATCACGCGCATCACGTGTTCGAGGCTCGGGTCGACGGATGCGCCCCAGATGATTCGCGCGTTCTGCGAGACCCGAGACTGTACGACCTCCGCGACGCGCTCCGCCTCGCCGACGGTCATGTCGGAGCCGCCCGTGACGTTCACGAGCACGCCCGTCGCCCCGCTGATGTCGACCTCGAGCAAGGGCGAGTTGATGGCCTCCTCGATTGCCTTCTGCGCTCGCTGGTCGCCGACGTCCTGCGACTCGCCGAGCCCGATCATCGCGACGCCGCCGCCCTTCATGATCGTCTTCACGTCGTTGAAGTCCAAGTTGACGAGCCCCGGTTTCGTGATCAGTTCCGTGAGTCCCTTGATGGAGCGCATGAGGACCTCGTCCGCGAACTTGAACGCGGCCTGGAGGGAAAGGCGGGGCACAAGGTCGAGGAGCTTGTCGTTCGGAATCGTGATGACGGTGTCCGCGGCCTCCCGAAGCCGTTCGAGGCCCCACTCCGCCGCCTCGGCGCGGAGCCTGCCCTCTCCGCGGAACGGGAGCGTGACGACTGCGATCGTGAGGGCGCCGACCTCCTTCGCGAGGCGGGCGATGTACCCGCTACCGCCGGTCCCCGTGCCGCCGCCGAGGCCGCACGTCACGAACACCATGTCCGCGCCGGAGAGGACCGCGCGCAGTTCCTCCTCCGCTTCCCGAGCGGCCTCTTCGCCGACCTGCGGCAGGGCCCCCGCCCCGAGGCCGCGCGTCGAGCGTCGACCGAGCAGGATTTTCTTTGGCGATCGGATTGCGAGCAAATGCTGAGCGTCCGTGTTCGCGGCGAACAGCTCCGCGCCGGTGACGCCCTCGCTGTAGATGCGGGCAATTGTGTTCGATCCGCCGCCCCCCACGCCGACGATCTTCACGTTCGTGCGGAGCTTGTGGAGCATCTCCTCGAGTTCCGCGTCCACGCGCGCGTCTTCCACGTTCGGCACACCTGTTGCAAGGCTGTTCGCTGGCTGGGGAATCATGTCGATACCTCAGAACTGTTCAGTGATCCCATCCCTTTGGGTGCGGGTGCATGGGAATCCCCGTATAAAAATGTCGCCCGCTGCCATGATTGGGATTCGGCTACGGGCCGCGGAAGCGTGACGACGCCGCGCGTCCTCCGACCGGACCCGGAGCGAATCGCTCGCGCAACCCAAGACCGATGAGCCCGCCAAAGAGGTTGACGGGGACCGCGACAAGATAGATCGGGAATCCGAGCTGGATCCCGAGGACGGCGAGGTCGTCCGCACGCGCCTGAACCATGCCGGTCAGCAAAGGCGAAGCCATCATGAGGCTCGCAACCGCAATGCCGACGGCGAGAGACACGAAGCTCTGGACCGTCCCGGTATAGACGTCCTGGGTCAGGAACCCTCCGAGGATCGCGACGCCGATGAGGAGGAGCAAGGCGCCGACGAACGAAACGCCTCCCACCGCCGGGACCCCGACCGTCGGGAAGACCGAGTAGAACGTGGTGTATCCGAGCGTCAGACCGAGGAAGAGGGTCAGCACGGCCATGCGCAAGACCCGCCGAGCGCGCGGCCCGAGTCTAGAAGCCAAGGTTCAGCCCCCATTGAAGCTCGATTCGCCGTAGGTCCCGGAGATAGCCCGCTTCAAGGTTCGACGGCTCGGGCACACCCTCAATGAGCAGGTCGAGGCGGACCCAGTGATTCCACGGCACCGCGTCGGCCGATCCGTTGCGCGAGACGCCTTCGTCCGTGATGTTGCGGACCACGTCGAACCGCGAGGGGTCAGTCGCCCTCGTGAGTCTGAAAGAGAGGGAAACGGTCGCGTTGCCGTGGGCAGGGACCGGGTCCTGCGGGATGTTGCGGGATTCTGCGACGACCTGGAAGAAGTACGCCGTCTGGGAACCGTTGACGAAGGCCTTGTCCGTCGTGCGGCGCGTTGCATTGTAGCCGTCCCGGGCGGGCCAATCCTCGATCCACGCCGAGTAGGCGACGAAAAAGAACCTGAGGGTTCGCGAGCTCGGGTTCTCGACGCGAAGGGAGAATGACGCGTTAATCGAAGAATTCAGGGTGAGGGCCCCGCTGGGCGCAGTCTGGTCGTACGAGATCGCGAATCGAGGAACCATGTAGGAGATCGTATGCGCGACCACCACGGACGCATAGTTCGCTGACGACGCGGCGGCGAGGGTGACAAACACTGCCGTCGCCACCGCCAAGACCGTCCATGCCCCCTGCTCGGGCGTGGGGCGCCATCCTGCGAGACCCACCGCTTCACCCCGCGGCGAGTGGTGGCTGAGGCTCGGGCACACTGGCGGGGGCGGTCATTCGGCCATCGAAGATGTCGGACGCGAAGTGGCACTCCGCGAAGTGACCGGGCGTGACTTCGACGAGGGGCGGCTCGACCTCGGCGCAGATCTTCTGGGCGAAGACGCAGCGCGTGCGGAACCGGCATCCGCTCGGGAGGTCGATTGGGCTCGGCAGCTCCCCCGTGATGGGGACCGCCGTGTACACGTGCTCGGGGTTCGGCACGGGGACGGCCGCGAGGAGCGCCCGCGTGTACGGGTGCGTCGGCCGCTTGATCACCGCGTCGGTGGGCCCGAGCTCGACGACCCGCCCCAGGTACATGACGGCGATGCGGTCGGACATGTACCGCGCGACAGCGATGTCGTGGGTGATGAACAGATACGGGATCTGGTACTTGTCCCGGAGGTCGAGCATGAGGTTCATCACGCCCGCGCGGATCGAGACATCGAGCATGGACACGGGCTCGTCGGCGATGATGACCTTGGGATTCAACACCATCGCGCGCGCGATCGCGACCCGCTGACGCTGCCCGCCCGACAGTTCGTGGGGGAATCGCTCCAGGAAATCGGTCCCGGGTCGCAAGCCCGCATCCTCGAGGGCTCGGACCACGAGGTCCGCCCGTTCCTCCCGCGTGGACCCGATGCCGTGGATGATGAGCGGTTCGGAGACCGCACGGAGCACCGGGTAACGTGGGTTCAGCGACTCGTACGGGTCCTGGAAGATCATCTGAAGTTCTCGGCGGAAGTGGAAGAGGTCACGGCCATCGAGCGACGCGAGGTCGGAATTCTCGAATAGGATCCGTCCTTCCGTCGGTCGCTCCAGGCGGGCGATGAGTCGTCCGGTCGTCGTCTTCCCGCATCCGGATTCCCCGACGAGGCCGAGGACTTCGCCTCGATGCAGATCGAGGTTCACCCCGTCGACGGCGCGCACGAAGTCTGCCTCGCCCCCCCGGAGGGACGCGAGCAGGCTGCGCCGGAGTTCGAAGTACTTCTTCAGACCTTGGACGCTGATGACGACCTCGTCCTCGGGCGCAGCGGTCCCGGGCATCTCCTCAATCATAGGTTCCCGAGCCCTCCTTGTGCGAAGAAGTCCTGGGAGAAGTGGCAGAGGGCCCGGTGGCCCGTCACGGGGATCACGTCGACGGGCTCGACGGTCCGGCAGATGTCCTTGACGTACTTGCACCGCGGATGGAACGATCGCCTCGAGGCGGGTCTTCTCTCCCTCGATGCTGGGAAACGCGCCGAGGAGGCCCTGCGTGTACGGATGCAGGGTCTGGCGGAAGATGTCGCGCGACGGTCCCTCCTCCACGATTCGGCCGGCGTACATGACGGCGATGCGGTTCGCGACCTTCGCGACCGTGGAGACGTCGTGGGAAATGATTACGATCGTGGTCTTGAGCTCGTTCTGGATTCGAAGCACCTCGTCCATGATGCGGGCCGCGGTGATCACGTCGAGCGCGGTCGTTGGCTCATCCATGATCACGAGCTTCGGATTGAGGCACAGCGCCATCGCAATCATCGCGCGCTGCTTCATGCCGCCGCTGTACTCGTGAGGGTAGTTGTCGATGCGGTCGGTCGGGATCCCGACGAGGTGGTACAGCTCCTGGACCCGTTGCCGGGCCGCCTCAGGGCCGATGTCCTCGTGCGTCCGGATCGCCTCGACGATTTGGTCGCCGACGGTGTAGACGGGGTTCAGCGCGTTCATCGCGCCCTGGAACACGATTGAGATCTGTTTCCAGCGGATCGCGTTGAGTTTCGGATGGTATTCCCGGAGACGCCCCTGCGGCCGCCTCGTGATGTCGAGGAGGTCGCCCTCGCCCGTGGCCGCCGCGTAGCGTGCGGTGGCGTCCGCAAGCTGCCGACGTGCCGTCGCGTCGCCCGTCTCGGCCCGTCGCGTGAGGTCGCGAACCTTGGCGTGAAGCTCCGTGACTTCCGCGGTGAGGTAGGAGCGGTACGTGTCGGACAGCGGGTGCTCGAGGAGCGCGATCTTCTCCAAGAGGGTCTGCCGCCGTTCTTCAGTTTCCGGAGTCACGCCGGCCTTCTCGATTCCATCGAGGTCCGCGAGGGCGGCGCTGAGGTCGTTCTTCATGCGACCCTCCGCCTTCGCCCAGTATTCCGGCCGGAACCGCGCGGCGACGCCGTCCGCGTCGAAGAAGACCTGCCCCCCCAACACAAACGCATTTGGCGGGAGGAGCTGCGTGATTGCGTACGCGAGCGACGTCTTCCCGCATCCGGATTCCCCGACGAGGCCGACCGTCTCCCCCTGGTCGATCCCGAAGTTCACCCCGTCGACGGCTTTGACCCAGCCTTGCCGGACCTTGAAGTACATCCGCAGGTTCCGGACCGAGACGATTCGCAGGGTCATCGCCTCCGGAGCCTGGGGTTCACGATTTCATCGAACCCACGGCCGAGGAGGTAGAACCCGAGGGAGAGGGTCGTGATGCAGACGCCGGGAGGGAGGAGCCACCACCAGTAGGCGAGGCTCCCGCCGGTGGTCAAGATGTCGGACAGGATGCCCCCCCACGAGATGACCGTGATGTCCCCCAGCCCGATGTAGCTCAGGGCGGCCTCCGTGATGATCGCGCCCGCGACGCCCAAGCTCATGTACAGGAAGCTGAAGGCCAGCACGTTCGGGGCGATGTGGGAAAACACGAGTCGGAAGTCCGAGGCGCCCGCGACGCGGGCGGCGTCGATAAAGGGGCGCTCCCGGAGTGTGAGTACCTGCGCGCGGATGACCCGCGCGATGCCGGGCCATCCGAGGAAGGAGAGGACGAAGATGATGTTCCAGATCGAGGCGCCGACGATGCGGGAGAGGATTAGGACGATCGGGAGGAACGGGAGGACGAGGAAGATGTCCGTCGTCCGCATGAGGAGCGTGTCCACGATCTTTCCATAATAGCCGGCGATGAGGCCGACGAGCGTCCCGAGCCCCACCGCGAACAGCGCCGCCAAAAGCCCGACGATGAACGCGACCCGGGTCCCGAAGAAGATGAGCGTCAGGATGTCCCGGCCGCGGAAGTCCGTCCCGAGCAGATACGTGTTTCCCGACGGATAGCGCCCCGGCGGGAGCGGGGTGAGGATCGTCCCGAGGAGCTGGAAGACGACGGTCTCGCCCTTCGCGGAATCCGTCCAAACGCCGAACAGTTCTTGCGGCGTCAGCGCGGGCCCGTACAGCGTGCCTCCGAGGGCGCCCGCATAGGCGACCAACGTCGTCGTGCTCGGGGGCGTGACCGGGAATTGCTCGGGCGGAGCGAACTGGTCCGTGCGCACCTGCCAAATCCCGCCAGCATCCAGGAGGACGAAAATCCGGGACAAGGTCTGCTCCACCTCGAAGAACCCACGGATTCGCCCGGGGAACACCGCGCGGAATTCCGTCACTTCCCGGCCGGTCGCGTTGATCCGCATGATATGCGTGGAGCCCTGCGCGCCATCGGAGGGATCGTAGAACGCGGCGTAGACGTCCCGGGTGAAGTAGTAGCACGTGGGGGTCGCCTCGGACTCCCAGGTCGGGTTGTCCCGCACGTATTCCGAGAAGATGCGCAGCGGCGAGGCGATGCGGCCGCTGATCGGGTCCGTAACCCCGAGGTCGAGCACCGCGAGCCCGATGTGCGAGGCGGACCGAAGGGGAAGGAACAGATAGTAGGGGTAGTCGGCGGAGACCACCCACCCGGTCGACCCGGACACCGTCGCGGGCTCCCCGCTCAGATTGAGCGCGAAGCTCGTGCGGAATTGTCCGGAGACGTCGTACACCTCGACCGTAGCGTTCGTCAGCGGAACGAGGATCGTCTGTCCGGTGCCGCCGCGGAAGAAGTTCGTGGCGTTGGTTTGAAGGTCGTTGTAGTACACGAACGGTGGCGCCGCAAGGTCCCGGTTGAGGTCGAGCGCGACGCGCCCGGAGCGCGGGCTCGCATCGGCGCTGTTCACATATGTCACCTCAAACACGACAACCCGGGAGCGGTTGGCGGCGTAGAAGTAATGATACGGGCCGACCTGACCAATCAGGGTCTGCCGCTCGAATCCCTCCGCGGTCATGTTG
>VBMQ01000052.1:24729-27610 GCA_005878375.1 Methanobacteriota archaeon
CGGCGACGATGAACTCACGGCCCGTGAAGAAAGCGATCGCGCCCGTGTTCTCCGACGGGCCTCGGACATAACTCGGACAGCTGAAAGGGTCCGTACCCGCGCACCCTTCCCCCGGGACGATGTAGTAGACGGCCGTCAGGTTGAGCGAAGGGGCCGGCACGAGCCCGAAGTCTTGGCGGATGTCGAGCACGATCGATTTGTTCCCTGCCAAGAACGGGGTGTTGTTCCGCGGCTGCGAGGGCTGAAGGAAGTCCATGTACACGAACCCCTCGCGGACGGAATTGATCAGCCACATGCCGCCCTGCCGGTCGCTCTGGAAGGGGGTCGTGGGACCCAGCGCGGGCGGGTTGTACGTCAGATTCGCCACGAGCGCCTTCGGGTACGCGCTCACGGAGAACCGATCCGAGGTCGGCGCTTCGAAGTCAATGGCGTACGGGGAGATGAGGGGGGCGAAGATGGCGATGAACGCGAACACGAGGACGATCCCCAGGCCCACGATCGCCAGGCGGCTCTCCTTGAACAGGGACCACGTCTTTTTGGCGGGGCGAAGCAAGCGACTCGCTGTGCCGAACACCCGGGCCAGCGTTCCGCCGGCGGGCGGGCTAGATTCGGACACGGGGATCCAGTACTCCGTACAGAATGTCCGCGATGATGTTTCCGAAGATGACGAGGAGGGAGATGATGAAGAGGACGGCGCCGGCGAGGAAGTTGTCGTGCCGGAGCACGGATTGGAGGAAGTAGTAGCCGATCCCGAAGTACGAGAACACCTGCTCTAGGATGATCGCGCCCCCGACGGAGAACGAGAGGCTGATCGTGAGCGAGGTGACGACGGGGAGGTAGGCGTTCCGGGCCGCGTGGCGGCGGCGTACGATGCGCTCGGGGAGTCCCTTCGCCTTGGCGGTGAGGATGTAGTCTTCGCCCATGACCTCGAGCATCGAGGTGCGCATGAGCAGGATCGTGCCGGCCGCGTTGATGAGGATGAGTGCGAGCATCGGCAGGGCGGCGTGCCAGATGATGTTGCCCGCGAGCGTAAGTCCGCCCGCGTTCATGGCGTCGACATCGGCGAACCCGCCAAGCGGGAACTTGTTGATGGTGAAGGCGAACAACCATAGCAGGATGAGGCCAATCCAGAACGAGGGCATGTTGTAGAAGAAGAGGCTGCTCATCACCACGCCCCCCTCGGTCACCCGACCCCGCTTCCACGCGATGTACTGTCCGATGACGACGCCGATCGCGTACTCGACGATCACCGCCCCGCCAAACAGAAATAGCGTGCGGGGGAGCGCTTCGCCGATGACGTCCGAGACGGGCTTCCCCTGGAACGACGACCAGCCGAAGTTGAACGAGAACATGTTCCACAGGAACTTCCCCATCTGGACGTACCACGGTTGGTTGAGCCCGAAGCTGTTCTCGAGCTGGGCGAGTTTCGCACGATCGAAGGTCGGGTCAGCGCGGAACTGGGCGATCGGCGACCCCGAGGCCGTGAACAGGAGGAAGATGACGACCGTCACGATGAGGAGCGTGACGACGCCCTGGACCGTGCGCCGTGCGATGTACCGTAGGAGCGAGCTCATGGGCTTCCGGCTCCGGCGAATCTACTAACGTACGGCGGACCGTATAAGATGTTTTGCCGAATCCTATGGGGGGCGTACACAGAAAGGGGAAGGTGGGGCCGGGGATGCCCGGCCCCATTCACGTCTAGCGCTGCTCGGTGTCGCCGCTGTCGCGGATCTCCTCTTCGGCCATTGGGGATTCCGTCGAACTCGCCTCAGCGGGCGGCTTCCGCCGGCCCTTCATGACCATCCCGAGGCCCGCCCCGACGACGAGGCCGACGATCAAGAGGCCGACCCCGAGGCCGATCGCGACGCCCAAGTCCGGTCCGGGCGGCGCGGGTGCCGCGGGGACGTTCGCCGTCGCGGACTTATCCGCGGAGGCGACCGTGTACGACTTCGCCGAATCGAACACGTAGCTGAACGTCACGGCCTGCGTCGCAGACGCGCCGATGTTGATCACCTTCGCGGAGACCACGGTGCCGTCCACGGAAATCGTGACCGTGGCGGGTCCGGCAACGGCGAGCGTGTTCTGCACGTTCACGGTGATCGTCGACGCGGAACCGGCTTGCTTCGGATCTACCGTCACGGACTGCACGGCGAGCACCGGGTACGTCACGACGACGCCGTACCAGGCCCTCAGGACCTGGCCGTCCGTCGTTCGGACGACGACGAGCTGCTCGTTCGCGCCGAGCGTGGTCGCGGAGAAGGGCAGGGTCGCGATTCCGTTCGCGTCGGTGATGTTCGACACCGGTCCCGACCAGACCGTCGCGTTCGCCATCGGGAGACCCGTTCCGCCGGTGACCCTCACGGTCGCCGTCGTCGAGCCCGCGGGCGGCAACAGGGCCGACCGGGCCGAGACCACCGCGAAGGCGGTCGTCGAGGGCACGAACAGGTAGCCCGCCGTGAACTCGTTCGGGATCTTCGCGAGCAGCACCGCGAACGTCGGTGCGAACCAGTAGTCGCCGTAGTCGCCGCGGAACAGCTGGTCCCGGCCTCCGTATGCCCAAGCCGGATCGGCGGGGATGAAGCTGAAGAACAGCGGTTGCGTCAGGCTCGCGAGCGCGACCGTGCGGTTGAACGCGACGACACCCGCGGCGTTCGTCGTAAAGGTGCCCCCAAACGCACCGCCTGCGTGGATGTTCCGGGCGGCAGTCCCAAAGCCTTGCACCAGGAACACCTGTACGTTCGGCAGGAGGACGCCGCCCCGCTTGTAGAACGTCCCGGTGATCTGTGCCGTGCGGCTCGCGGACGAGAACAGCGGGCGGCTGATCGTGATTGAGCCGGCACCGAAGACCGGCGCCCGCTTCACCACGAAGCCGGTGTCCATC
>VBMQ01000052.1:27839-28378 GCA_005878375.1 Methanobacteriota archaeon
TGCCCGCGACGTTGGTCGTGTCCCCGAGCACCTCCCAGTCTTCGAGGAAGTTCTCAACGCCCCACCCGGTTCCCTGCCCGGTGGAGCTATCGAACGACGGCGCCAAGGAGCCGGTGCCGAACGAGTTCATGTCCAGACCGACGCCGCTGTACAGGGGTGTCAAGTAGTCATAGTCCCAGGCGAACTGCCCTCGCAATCCGAGAGGGCTGTACGAGATCTGGAAGATTGCGGCCGCGTTCGGTGCGGGGACCCCGAGCTGGTTGTACACCGTGGCCGACACCGTGGACGAATCCGGCGTGGGGGCCGAGGTGAGGGCCCTCCGGGTGAGGTCGAGGACCGCGCCGTATCCGGCCGTCACCGCGTCCGACATCAGCAAGGCGATCTCATCAGTCGCCTGCGTTGCCCGGTTGTGTACCCGGAAGCGCACCACGACGTTGCCCTGGACCGCGCCGGCGGTATGCCCTAGCGTAAACGTACCCATGCCGGCGGCGTCCGTGGTCACGGTCGCCGGGTTGACGGTCACGTTCGTGTCGCCCGTC
>VBMQ01000052.1:28447-50837 GCA_005878375.1 Methanobacteriota archaeon
CGGGTTCGGCGCACCTTGGATGTCCACGATGCGCCAGTCCGGAGCGTTGTCGTTCTCGACGAAGATCACGATGGACGCGGCTTGCGTGTCGGTCGCGACGGTCTCGTCGACGGTCGTGTTCGCCTTGACGATGTCGGTGAGGTGCTGGTTCGGGAACTGGTTCGCGTTTGGCGGCGCGGAATAGGTGAACGTCGCGACGCCGGCGGCGTTCGTCGTGTCCGATCCCGCGGCAGCTGGGGCGATTGTCCCCAGTAGCAAGGTACGGTCGATGGTCACGCGGTGACCGGCAATGCCGGTGCCCAAGCCGTCCGTCAGCGTGGCGGTAAGGGCGGCCGTGCCTCCCGTGCCGATGACCGGGGTCGGCGTCGATACCCGCAGCTGCGCGATCGGAGCCGGCGGGCCGACGGTGACCTCCACGATCTTGGAGTTCACGCCCGTTGCGGCACCCATCCACGCTGTGGCGGCTAGGACGAGATCGCCCTGAATAACCGGGACCGTCCACGAGAACGTGGCGTTGCCGTTGACGTTTGTCGTCCCTTGCATGCTCCTCGTCGTCGCCCCGGTCCCGACGCCGATCGTGGCGTTCAGGTACACGGTCGCGCCGTTGACCGGCGCGAGGTTCTGCGAGACATACGCGTTCACCGTCACCAGGTGGCCGGCGAGCGCGCGCTCCGGAACCGTCAACGCGACGTTCAGGGCTCCTGATGGCGGCGCCACAGTCAGGGCGCCGGCCGGGCGGAGCTTGGACAAGGACCAGAAGTTGTAGATTTGCGGCGGGGTGTTGACCCAGCCCTCCCACCGGTCGTTCCGGAACGCGTTCAGGTTCTTCCGGTAGTAGAGGACGTTCCACGGAATATCGTTCGTGACTTGGCCTTCGATGTTCTTGATGATCTGCACGCGGGTCGCCGTGTCGACCGTCTGGAGCATCGTGTCGATCCACGTGTCCACCTGCGTGTTGTGGTATCCCGCGGAGTTCGAACCGGCGGGGTTGATCGCCGAGTCGCTGCTCCCGTGGAAGAAGTCCTTCAGGTACAGCTCGGGGAAGTCGCCGAGCAGCCACCCGAGGACGTAGATGTCGAAGTCGACCTCCGTGAACGCCTTGCTCACGATTGTGTCGAAGCTCGTCGGGGCCGCATCGATGTTAAGGCCGATCTTCTTCAGGTTGTTGGAGATCATGATTCCCGCGTCGGCCCGGACCGGATCGTAGTCCTTGGGCGGCGTCAGGATCGTCGCCTTGATCGGGGAACCGTCGATGTAGTCTCGGAAGCCGTCCCCGTTCTGGTCCGTGATGCCTGCGGAGTCGAGGAGGGCTGCCGCCGCCACCAGGTTGAACGCCGGCGGGGCCGCGCTGTTGTTCACATAGAACGACTTGTGGGTCGAAATCGGGACCGTGCCCGGCGACCCGAAGCCGCCCATGAGCGTGTTGACGATATAGTTCTTGTCGATCGCCATCGAGATGGCTTGCCGAAGCTTGAGCGACGCGGCAGTCGTGGCGGGTTGGCGTGTGGGGTCCCCCCACGGCTTTCGGCGCAGGTTGAACGAGAGGTAGAAGAACCCGCGGTCGGTCACCTGCTCGACGCTGATCGTTGGATTGAACTTGATTTGGCTCAAGAAGCCCGGCGTGAGCGTCCAGATCAGGGTGTCGATGTCGCCGCGCTGGAGCGCCAAACTGATGACGTCAAGGCTCGTGTAAATCACGAATCGGATCGACCGCAGCTTCTCGGGGTAGTATGGATAGCTGACGCCATTCCAGAGGATGGCTTTGGTCTGGCCCCAGTATCCCGTATACACAGAGATACGGGCCCCGACGTTGTGGGTCCAGGAGTCGAGCTTGAACATGCCCGTGCCGATCGTCGAGGGGATGTCCGCAGCGTTGTTCCCGTACGCGAAGTCGATCGACCGGTCTGCAGTGTCCGTGACCAAGTTCGGCGGGTTCGTGATGTTGATCTGCGGGTTGGGGTTCATGTGCGACGGCGGACCGACCCAAACCGCCTTCGGGATGATCGTGACGCCGCCAAGGGTCCCTTGGTAGAAGAGAGCGAACGGCTTGTACATGTAGAAGCGTACGACCGTCGCGCTGACCTTTGTGACCCCGATATGGGATCCGCCCGTGCCGCTCCAGTGGACGACGTTCGGGTTCGGCGTGGGCCACCACAGGGGCTCCGTGATGATCGTCTGCTCCGTCGACCAGGCCTTTGCCTGGAAGCTGAACACGATGTCATCCGCGGTCATGGTCTGCCCGTTATGGAACGTCACGCCCTGACGGACGAAGACGTCCACGGTCTTGCCCGTGGCGTCAAGGTCCGTCCGGATGTCGTAACCCTTCGTTCCCGAGTGCGTCCCGGTCACGCCATCGTCGGCCAGAATGCCGTACAGGGCGGAGTCAGGATCCGTCGAGAACAGGGTCTCGAAGTTCCATCCGACCTGATAGTTATTCCAGACGGTGTTCGTTTCCGGGTTCCAAAAGTTCAACGTGGTCATGTCGTTCTGCAGACCGACGACGAGCTCCGTCCGATCGGCGGAGGCGCCGCGGGACTGCAGGACGGCCGCAAATCCGGCCACGAGCATGACGTACACGATGAGCATCGCATGTACGGCTCGCAGGCGCGAACGCTTGATTTCCATCCAGTCCCCAACCTACCGGCTCCCTATGGGAGCCGACGCCCGTCGAATACCCGACGGCTATAAGTATTTTCTACCAAGCCCATCTAATCGTCCAGGGGCGCTTTTCGGACCACCTCCGCTTCCGGTGGAACTCGCCAGGTGTCGTTCCTAGGCGAACAGCACGCGTTGGGCGGCCCGCGCGACCTCGGCGCGGTGGCGCGGGTCCCCCGCGACCATCACGACCCAGTCGGAGACCTCGCGGACCTGCAACGCGCGCCCGAGGGGGCTCACCTGGCGGAACGGGCGAACCTTTTCGCCGTCCAAGACCTTCACGTCGGTCATCGCGATCCGTGGTTCGCTGATGAGGAGCTCCGGGAGGGGGATGTCCACGATCGCGCGCCCGGGCGGGATGCCGGCCCGCTTGCAGATCGCATCCTCCGCCCGTCGCCGCTTCGGCGGGTCGGCGAGGGCGAGCAGGGCTTTCCGTTCCTCTTCCGTGAGCTCGTCCCGCCCGCGGTCCCAGATCCGCTTGTACAACTTTCGATACTTGATACGAAGGGCGACCTCCCGCTGAAATTCGCCCTGGGCACCGAGCCATTGGAGGAGCTCCGAGTCGACCATCTTCTGCACGTCGCGGACGTCAGACCCGGACCGCTCGACGGCCCGAGCGACCATCTGTTCCGCGATCCGGACCGTCTTGTGGAAGTATACGGAGGAGTACATGAGCGCCCTCGCGACGAGCATCCCCTCGAGCGCGGGGAGGCCCTTGCGGTCGATGACGAGGTCGCCGTCACGCGCCCCGGCGGTCTGGTAGATCCGGTTCACGTCGATCATGCCGTGTGCGGCCCCCGTGTAGTGCGCGTCCCGCATGAGGTAGTCGATCTGGTCCGCGTCGATCGCGCTATGGATGATTTGTCCGAGGACACGGCTTTGGCGGTCTCGTTTGTGCGATCGGAGCCCCTCCGCTTCCGGCGGTCCGCGGATCAACGCCGCCACCCGCGGTGGCGGGATGTCGTGCTTCTCCAGGACGACGGGGATCCGTGGGACATCGGGGAACGCCTCCCGCTCCTCCGGGCGGACGTTGTCGTCCTCCCCCGTGATGATCGCCTGGGTCAGGTGCATGTGATCGATCGAGAGCTTGCTGCTCAGGATGTGCTCGAGGGTGTGGGAGAACGGCCCGTGGCCCACATCATGCAACAGGCCCGCCGCCATGACGAGCCGCCGGTCCGCGTCGGGAAGGCCCATCGATTCCGCGAGCCGGCCCGCGACGTGGGAGACCCCGAGGCAGTGCTCGATGCGGGAGTGGTTCGCCCCCGGGAAGACGAGGTACGTGAGGCCGAGTTGGCGGATTCCCGAGAGCCGTTGGATCTCGAGCGTCTCCATGAGGTCCAGGACCATCGGGTCGAGGCGGATCGTGCCGTGGACCGTGTCGTTGATCGCCTTCGATTCCGCCACGCGCCTCCATGAGGCGCGAGCGATAAAAGCGTGCGTGTCGCGTGCAACATCCCCGCCATTCTTGGCGGTGGGAATGCCGTCGAAACGTTCATGGCGCGGCGGGCCCACGGACCGATTGTGCCCCTGTTCACGTACCGGAGCCCGCAGCGCCGGTGGGGTCTGACACTCGCGCTCCTGGGCGCATTCCTGATCGCCGCAGCCGTCGGTCTCTCCATCCTCCAGGTCGTGAACGCGGCCCTCGGCAGCGGCGGGGCCGGCGCGATCCTCGGCGCGCTATGCGGCCCGCTCCTCATCGCCGCCGTCGGTGCGGCCCTCGTCATCGCGGGGGGAACCGGCCTTTGGATGTCGTGGTTCGGTCCCACGAGCATGGACGACTACGAGGGCCCCGGCGACGACGTGATCTGGGGCCGCTGCCCGCGATGCGGGTGGCACAACGTCCGAAGTGCGACCGCGTGCGCGCAGTGCGGGAGGTCGCTCCCGCCTCGCCGGACCTCCTTCTGAATTGCCGCCGCCAAAACCTTCATGGGGAATCGCCCGGTTGGGCTCCGCAGGCCCGGGTGACAGAGCGGCTAATGTGACGGACTGCAGATCCGTTTTAAGGGGGTTCGACTCCCTCCCCGGGCACTCCATCCCCGCCAACGCCCGCCACGAGACGCAAGAACCGAATCCTCAAATCGGAGCGAGGGTTTGGCGGCGGTCGGGGAGCCGATGCCGACCTCGCTGGCGCACAAGCTGATCAAGAAACACCTCGCGGACGGCCGTATGGTCCCCGGCGAGGAGATCGCCTTGCGCATGGATCAGGCGCTCCTCCAGGACGCGACGGGGACCCTCGCCTGGCTTGAGTTCGAGCAGATGGGCGTCGACGCGGTTCGCGTGAAACAGGCGACACAGTACGTGGATCACAACATCATTCAGACGGGGTTCGAGAACGCGGACGACCACGTGTTCCTGCAGGGCGTGACGGCGAAGTACGGGGCGGTCTTCTCGCGGCCCGGGAACGGCATCTCGCACTGGGCGCACATGGAACGGTTCGACGTCCCGGGGCAGACGATGCTCGGATGCGACTCCCACACCGTCCAAGCGGGCGCCACGGGCATGCTCGCGATCGGGGCGGGCGGGTTCGAGGTCGCCGCGGTCATGGCGGGGGAGCCGTACCGCCTCCGGATGCCGCAGGTCGTGCGCGTCGATTTGGCGGGGAAACTGCCGCCGTGGTCCTCCGCGAAGGACGTGATCCTCGAGATGCTCCGACGGTTCGGCGAGAAGTGGGGGAAGGAGAAGGTCGTCGAATACGGTGGACCCGGCATCAAGCAGTTCACGGTGCCCGAGCGGGGCACGATCGCGAACATGGGCGCCGAGCTCGGCGCGACCGGTTCCGTGTTCCCGAGCGACGCGGTCACGCAACGATTCTTCCGCGGGCAGAAGCGACCCGGCGATTGGAAACCGTTGGCGGCGGACGAGAATGCCGCCTACGACGATCACGTCGACCTGGACCTCGGCGAGGTGGAACCGCTCGTCGCGTGTCCCTCGTCACCAGGCAACGTCAAACCCGTCTCCGAGGTGGCGGGGACGGACGTCACGCAGGTCGCGGTCGGGAGCAGCGTGAACTCCTCGTATCGGGACCTCTCGATGGTCGCGGAGATCCTCGACGGCCACCGCGTGCACCCAGGGCTGTCGATGGCCGTGTCGCCCGGCTCCCGCCAAGTCCTGATCGCGGCGCTCCTGGGCGGCGTGATGACGAAGCTCATCAAGGCGGGCGTCCGCGAGCTCGAGGTCGCGTGCGGGCCGTGCATCGGCATGGGGTTCGCCCCGCCAACGCACGGCGCGTCCGTCCGGACGTTCAACCGGAACTTCCCCGGTCGGAGCGGCACGGCCGACGATCGAGTATACCTCTGCAGCCCGGAGACCGCCGCCGCCACGGCCTTGAAGGGTGTGATCACGGACCCGAGAGACCTGGGGAAGCCGCCAAAGGTCTCGGAGCTCACGACGTACCCGGTCGACGACTCCGGCTACATCCTCCCGCCAAAGAACCGGTCGAAGGTGCAGATCGTCCGCGGCCCGAACATTCAGCCGGTCCCCGTCCCGAACGGCGGGGTCCCCGACACGGTCGAGGGCGAAGTGCTCATCAAGCTCGGGGACAACATCTCCACAGACCACATCTTGCCCGGCGGCGCCGAGATCTTGCCGCTGCGAAGCAATGTCCCCGCGATCGCGGAGCACACCTTCGAGTACGTGGACAAGACGTTCCCCGCGCGCGCGAAGGCGAAGGGCGGTGGCATCATCGTCGGCGGAGAGAACTACGGCCAAGGCAGCTCGCGGGAGCACGCGGCCGCCGCGCCGATGTTCCTCGGGGTCAAGCTCGTCCTCGCGAAGACGTTCGCGCGCATGCACCGCGACAACCTCGTCAATTTCGGATTGCCGCCGCTCGTGTTCGGGGACACGAAGGCCTACGACCGCATTGCGCCCGGCGACCGCATTCGCGTATCCGGCCTCGTGGCGGGCCTGCGGGCCGGAACGCCGGTGACCGCGCAGGACCTCACGAAAGGCATGTCGTTCCCGCTGAAGTACGACCTCTCGAGCCGCCAGAGGGAAATTCTCCTGGAAGGCGGCGGCATTCGGTACCTGAAGAACCGCCGAGGCGGTTGAACCATCACGCGGGCAGCTCGCGCGGCCTCTCGCGCTCGCGCGAACCCGGCGGCGTGACGAGGGCACGGAGGGACCGCTCCCACCACGCGATGTACGTCCGCGTCCCCTCGGCACGTCGGGTCACGGCTTCGCGAGCAAGGATTGCGGCGGTCGGACGCCAGCGATCCCAGTCCATCCGTGCGCCCCGCGGCACGCGCACGTATCCCGGAGGCACGAGGAACCGGTCGCCGGTTCGTGCCATCGCATACAGATCGCAGGAACGTTCGCCGCCCGGGACGATGCGGAGCGGATACTGGAGGAGGTGCGTGAACTCATGCGGGATCGTGTACGTGAGCGACGGGTTCGTCGGTCGCGCAGGCCGCAGCCGGATCCGCGGCGGGTCCCGGTCCTGCTCCGCGAGGCCGAGCAGGGTCGATGAAGACGGGAGCAGGTCGAGCTCGAATTCCGTTCCTTCGAGTTCAGGGAACCGAGGAAGGAACGAGAGGACGAGGTCCGCGAGCGGAGCCGCGTGACGATTGGCGGCGAACCGAGGTGTGAGGCGCAACACGCCGCCGCCGACATGCCGTCCCACGTTCTTATAGCGTCCCTCTGTCTTCGACGGCGATGGCGGAGCAGATGCGATTCGAAAGGACATTCCCGGGACGATCGGCCACATGCCGGTGACTCGTCGGAGCCCGGCTCATCGAGGACCCCGAGGTTAGCTTCGCGACCGACACAGAGCTCGCTGCAGTTGCGACAGAAGCCCGGACAGCTTCCCGTCCCGTCGGGGCGATTGCCCGGCGTGGCGCCGCAGTTGTCCGGCCTGCTGCTACAGGTGTAGCGGGTGGCGCTGCAGCGTCCCGGCATGCCCGGGCGGTCGTCCGCCGTGTCGCTACAGTTGCCCGTCCTGCTGGGGCACTCGTCCGGGGGCCCGCTGCAACCGCCCCTCGTGCCGCTGCAGTTGCGGCGCGACCCGCTGCAGTCGCCCGCCGGCGCTGGGCGGTTGCCCGCCATGCCGCTACGGCTGTCCGTCCTCGCCGGGCAATCGCCCGTCTGTCCGCTGCAACTGCCCGGAGCCCTGCGCAACGCAGGCGCGATTCGTCGCGATCGTGGCGGCGACCCCGCCACTCGGCCCGGACTCTCGCTACCGCGGGTCTCCGCCGCCAGCCTCAGCCGACGGATCCGAAGCGACTTGTCCGACCGATTTCGCCGTTGGCTCGGGCGCGTGGCCCCATCGCTTGCGCCGGGGCGTGTGTCCGACGTGTTCCTCGCCGATGAGCCGTTCGAGGCTCCCCGCCCGGTATCGGCCGTGGCGCGCGAACACGGACATTGCCCACGTGAGCCCCGGGAGCACCTCTTCGACCATCCCGACGTTGGCCGCGAGCCTGTCGCCGTAGCGCTCCTCGATATCGTCGACGAACTCTTTCAGACCTACGTAGGACGCATCGGGGACACGCCCCGTGCAGATCGCGGCCCCGTACACGTGGGGTCCCTTCGTCACGATCCCTGCGCGGTCGTGGGACATTTCAAACCGGCTCAGCTCACTTTTGTCTTCGCGGAACGAGTCGCGGATGAACATGAGCGTCGCCGTGAGCATCGCCGCCATGATGTCCGAGTCGCGGCCGCTCTGCAGCCTCCGGGTCGTGTGCGCAAGGAGGAGGCCCTCGTGTCCGATGATCATCATGTCCTCGATGTTGTAGTCGTGCAGTCGCTTCCGCCGCCACCCGGCGTACGCGACCGCGGCCAGTCCGGCGGCCGCCCCGCCGGACCAGGGCCAATAGAGCGAGGTCCAGATCGACGGGCCCACGCGGACCTCCATTTCGACCGTCGCCGTGAGGTTCGCCGGGTCGCGGACGGTCACGACGACCCGCTCGTCGGCGGCGCGGTCGGCGTAGGAGAAGAAGAGGAGGTACCCCACGGCCTTCGCCTGCCCGGAATTCGTGGAGAAGGTGAGCTCCGACACCCCGTTATCCACATCATGGACGAACGGCCGAAGGTCGAGGACCCACTGCCCTCCGTGGTCGCTGACCTGCACAGGAATCGCGTTGAAGAAGGGCGCGTCGTCCACGGGGAGGACGTCCACGCGAACGGTCGCAAGCGCGAAAGCCCCCTCGGAGTCCGTCGCTCGAATTGCGAGGACGTCGGGTCCGAACCAGTTCGCGGGCGGCGTCAAGGTGACCTTGGCGGACGCGATTGTCACCGAGATGTTCCTCGCGCTGACCTCGTACGTCAGCACGGCGCTCGAATCGCGAGGACGTCGGGTCCGAACCAGTTCGCGGGCGGCGTCAAGGTGACCTTGGCGGACGCGATTGTCACCGAGATGTTCCTCGCGCTGACCTCGTACGTCAGCACGGCGCTCGAATCATCGACGAAGTGGAGGGGGAGATCGATCACGTCGCGTTGCACGGTGTCCTCAGGGAACTGTAAGTCGTCGAAGGGTCGGACGATCTCGGGAGGCCGGTTGTCGCTTACAACTACGCTGATGGGGACGCGCGTGGCACGTTGAGGGTCGGAGAGGTTCAGCTCGAGCGGCACGGTGACCGGGTTCGGTCCGAACTGCGCCGACGGGTAGAGGAACGAAATCGTAAAGCGGTCGACCGATGCGTGCACCGAGTCGTTCGTCGAGAGGACGAGCGCGTCCCTCGAATTGTCGACGTCGGATATGTAGGACGTCAGGTCGAGGGTATACACGTCGTCGAACCGGACGTGAACGTCGTCGCGCCAGGCCAACACGGGGGGATCGTTCACGCACACCACGGTGACTGCGTCCGTATATTCCGCGAAGGCGTCCCGCTGGTCCGTCGCCCGGAACGTAATCCGATCCGACCCGCAGAAGTCCGGCTTCGCGGAGACGTTCACCTGGACGTACGAACCGCGTTGCCAGATCCCCACGTCGAGGTTCGTGAAATTCGAGGTCAAGAAGAACGGCTCGCCCTGGACGTCCACGAAGAATTCCGAGAGCGAATCCGGGCGGAACACGTCGTAAGCGGGGACGTCCTCTGTGAGGACGAGGTCCGGGATCGGCCTCCGCGTCTGCGGTGGCGGGTTGTCCGTGATGTGGATCGTCACGAGCGCGACGACCGCGGTACTCTGGCCGTCGCTCACGTAGTGACGGACCCAGATCGTACGAGTGGGCCCGGGGTACAGGTACGTGGCCACGAGACCGCTCAGCGCGATGTGCGACGGATCCTCCGTCGTGAGGGTGAGGGCGCCCGCGGGCGTGTCGACGTCCGCCACGTACGGACGAAGGTCGAGGGCGTAAGGCAGGTCGTATTTCACCCATACCTCGGGCACGTGGGCCCACACGGGCGGGTCGTTGACGGGCTGGATCGACACGCGCAGGGGCTGCGAGGTCTTCGCGCCGCCCCGATCCTCGAGCCATAGGACGGTATCGTCCGTCCCGAAGGCGTCCTTCACCGGGGTGAACGCGAGCGTGTGCCGTCCGAACGTGTTCATCCCGAAGACCGTGTAGAGGCTCTCGTTGACGCCGGTTAGGTACCACTCCAGGTTTCCGAGGGTGTCCGCGGGGTCCGGCTGTATCCGCGCGTAGGGAGCGAGGTCGAGGGACCAGGGGGGCGCGTCCTCCTGCGCCAATTGGTCGGGGACGACGCCAGTGATTACCGGCGTTCCGGGGCCGCTCGTTTCGTACCGAAGGGCGATCCAAGCGACGCGCGGGGAGACCGTCGTGTTCACCGTCCCGAAGGTTGCCCGCGCGACCACCGCGACCCGCGGAAGGGCACTGAGGTTCTGTCCGGCCGTGACCGGCGTCCACGTTGCGCCGCCATCGAAGGAGAGGTCGTATGCGATCGTCGTGTCGGGCGGCGCCGAATCGTTCGCGAGGAATTGCCGCCAGGCCGCGAGCGGCTCCGGAGGGAGGAATGCATGGGTGCGGACCTCGCCCGTCGGCACGTAGGCGGTGAAGGTGATTGTGAGCCCCGTGACAACCGGGGTCTCACTTTCGTCTGCGGTCCAGAGCAGGAGCCGCCATTGGAGGTACCGTCCCGGCGGGCTGCGGATCGCGCCCGCGGACGCCCGCTGCCAGGGGCTCCACGTCGGGTCGCCCGGCACCGCGGTGCTCCCGCTCCGCGTGTCCGCGTCGAGCGAGGTCGCCGGGGGGAGCGTGGCGGCCGCCGCCAAGGTCGTCCAGGTGACGGTGGAGGTGAAGGTGCCATTCCGGTATCCGGGCGCGAGCAGCGTGACGTTGTCGATCCATGCCGTCATCGACGCCTCCTCCCAGCCCGTTCGGTTGAGGAGGAGAGAGAAGCGGAGGGTGAAATTGCCCGTTCCCTGCAGCGCGACGTTGCCGCTGAGGTCGACATGGATAGGGCGGGCGCCCGCCGCTACGGGCGTCTCGGTCCATACGGTGGTCCCGTCGACCGACACCTCGAAGGAGGAGACGACATTCGAGGACGCCGTCGCCTGTAGCTGGAATGTTAAGCCGAGGGAATTCGGGCTCCCATCTGTCGGGGCCATCTTCGTGAAGGCTTGCTCGACGCGTGCGCTCTCATCGAACGCGGTGGCATTGTACAGGACAAGGTCGTCGAGGTAGACCGTCTCCGGCACGCCGACCGGGGCCTGGAACCCGAACCAGATGAGGTCGACGGCAGACACGTTGAGGGCCGGGGTGAACGGGCTGAGGTCAATCGCGTACCGTGCCCACCCCGTGACCGGGGTCCAGAAGCCCCACGCTTGTCCGCCGGTCTGGTCCTGGACGAACACCAAGGCCGAGAGGAATCCGGGGGTCGCCTTGTCCATTCGGAACGCCAGGCGGTTGAACCCCGTCCAGTCCCACAGCAGGGGGTCGTTGCGCATCACCCCTCCCCACCGGTTGCCGTTCTGCAGGATCGTAACGACGTCACGGAGCGAACCGGTTCCCTCCATCCGATTCACCGTCTCCTGGGACACGTTGCTCGTCGCATCCCCCGGGTTCGAGACCACGCTGACCCAGGGATTCGGCCCGGAGATGCTGTCCATCGAGTCAAACTTCAGCACGGGGCCCGTGTGGCCCAGCCTCGCGCGCCCTGCGCTCTCGCGTTCCGCGGTGACTGCGCCGGTCGTGCCATTCACGTACGACCACGGCCCCGGGGCTTGGTCAAACGTCCCGTCTCGAACCAGGTCCGTCTGATTCCCGAGAAGCCGCACGCCCGATCGAACTGTCGCGTTGTTCGACGCGGATTCGGCGGCGAGGAACTCCGCGTCGTTCGTGTAGTTCCTCGATCCGTCGGACTTCGCTAGCGTCGCCGCTCCCGCTGCGAGGGCGACTCCCGCGGCGTAATAGTCGGAGGGCACGGCGAAGTCCCACGTGGCTCGTCTCATGCCGCCACCCTCGTCGGCGTAAATGGGATTCGCACGTCCTGAGTTGGCGACCTGGAGTGCGAGGGTCAGGGCGAGGAGCGCAACGGCGCAAGCGCGGGCGGGGACGTGCATTCGTGGTGCCTCTTCCTCCCCGCACGAAACCGATGCCCCCGGCTACGTGATGCCCTGCTCCACGACTGGGGAGTCGCAAATGACGACTTGGCAAGCGACTCTTAACACCGACGGTCTCAGAATCGGTTCCAGCACGGTCGTCTGCCGCCTCCGGTCTTATAGTCCTGTCCGCGTTCGCCCCGACGATGGGACATCTCGGAACCATACTCGAGGCCATCGGAAACACGCCCTTGATTCGACTGAACCGGATCACGGAGGGCCTCAAACCTCTCATTCTCGCGAAGGCGGAGTTCCTGAACCCGGGCGGCTCCGTGAAAGACCGCATCGGCATCGCGATGATCAAGGCCGCGGAGAAGAAGGGCGCGCTCAAGCCCGGCGGCACGATCGTAGAGCCGACGAGCGGGAACACGGGCATCGGTCTCGCGCTCGTCGCCGCGCTGAAGGGCTATCGCTGCATCTTCACGATCCCGGACAAACAGAGCCAGGAGAAGGTGAACCTCCTCAAGGCGCTCGGTGCACGCGTCGTCGTATGTCGCACGGCGGTGCCCCCGGACCATCCGGAGTCGTACTACAAGGTCGCGGAACGGTTGCATAAGGAGATTCCGAATTCCGTGCTCCCGTACCAGTACTACAACCCCGCCAATCCGGAGGCGCATTACCGGTCGACCGGCCCCGAGATCTGGGAGCAGACCGGCGGGAAGATCACGCACTTCGTTTGCGGGATGGGCACCGGGGGCACGATCAGCGGCGCGGGGAAGTTCCTCAAGGAGAAGAACCGCAAGGTCAAAGTCATCGGGGTGGACCCTCTCGGTTCCATCCTTAAGGATTACTTCTACACGAAGGAGATGACGAAGCCACACACGTACAAGATCGAAGGGATCGGCGAGGACTTCATTCCGGAGACGACGTGGTTCAACGTGATCGACGAGATCGTCAAGGTCAGCGACAAGGAAGCGTACCTGATGACGCGGCGCCTCGCGAGAGAGGAGGCCCTACTCGTCGGCTCGAGCTCCGGGGCTGCGGTCTCTGGAGCCCTGAAGGTCGCGGAGGGGCTCGGCGAAGACGACGTCCTCGTCGTCCTCTTGCCGGACACCGGCGAGCGATACCTGAGCAAGGCGCACAACGAGGAGTGGCTCAAGGAACACGGGTTCCTGGAGGAGCCCACCGCACCGCTGATGGCGATCTTGCGCCGGAAGGAACGGATTGCCGGCATTGTGGCGGTGGAGGCGGGCGCGACGGTCCGCGAAGCGGTCGACATGATGCGGGACTACGACATCTCCCAGCTCCCGGTCATGGACAAGGGGAAGGTCGTCGGGAGCGTGCAAGAGGCCGCCCTGATCCAGAAGTTGCTCAAGGGCAAGAAAGCGTCCGAGAAAAAGGTGCGGGACGTGATGGACAAGCCGTTCCCGATGGTGGACCCCGGAACGCCCCTTGATCGGATCTACAAGATGCTCATGCGTGGCAGCCCCGCCGTCGTCGTCGGGACGGACCGGAAGCTTGAGGGGATCGTCACGCGCATCGACGTGATTGAGTACCTGGCGGAGCGGGCGTAACCGCCCAAACCCTTTAGGCGGCTCGACCGTTCGCGCCGCCATGCGCTTTTCCACGAAGGCGATCCACGTCGGGAGCGAGCCGGATGCGACGGGCGCCGTGAACCCTGCGGTCTACTTCACCTCTACCTACTCGCAAAAGGCGCAGGGCGACTACGTCTACGCGCGGGGAGACAACCCGACGCGGCGCGCGCTCGAACGGAACTTGGCGGCGCTGGAAGGCGCGAAGCACGCCCTCGCGTTCTCGTCCGGGATGGGCGCGATCACGACGATCCTCACGCTGCTGAAGAAGGGAGATCACGTCGTGTTGAGCGACGATGTGTACGGCGGCGTCTATCGGATTTTCACCCGGTTCATGACGAACTACGGCATCTCGTACGACTTTGTCGACGCCACCAAGGCATCCAATGTGGCCGCGGCGGTGAAGAAGAACACGCGCATCGTTTGGATGGAGTCCCCGACCAACCCGTTGATGAAAATCGTGGACTTGAAGGCTACCGCCAGGATCGCGAAAGAGAACGGATGCGTATCCGTGATGGACAACACGTTCGCGTCGCCATACCTGCAGAACCCCTTGTCGTTCGGGTACGATCTCGTGGTGCACTCGGCGACGAAGTACCTCGCGGGCCACGCGGACGTCGTGAGCGGCGCCGTGATGATGAGCGACGGCGAACTGTACGAGAAGATGAAGTACGCGGAGAACGCGCTCGGCGCGGTCCCCAGCCCGATGGATTCCTATCTCGTCTTGCGCGGGACCAAGACGCTCGCCGTGCGCATGGAACGGCATTGCGATAACGCAGAGGCGCTTTCGGGATTCCTCGACGATCACAAAGCCGTTGAGCGGGTCCTGTATCCGGGGCTGAAAGGCCATCCGAACCACGGGATCGCCGCCAAGCAGATGCGGCGGTTTGGCGGGATGGTCAGCTTTGTCCTCCAACGCCCAGCGAAGGCGAAGGCATTTCTTCGAAAGCTCGAGGTCACTACGCTCGCGGAAAGCCTTGGCGGGGTCGAGTCGCTCATCGAGCACCCCGCCACGATGACCCACGCGTCCGTGCCGAAGCGCGAGCGAGAGGAGCGCGGGATCTCGGATGGCCTGATTCGCTTCTCCGTCGGGTTGGAGGACGTCGAGGACCTGCGCGACGACCTGGACCAGGCGCTCCGTGCGGCCTAAGGTTGCCCCGTTCGGGAACCTTAATACCGGCCCTCTGATACGTTCGCCCGATGGGCCTTCGCGTCTACAATACGCTCTCCCGCCAGAAGGAGGAGTTCGTCCCCCTCCGCGGGAAGCGCGTCCACATGTTCGTGTGCGGGCTTACCCCGCAGGACCACGCGCACGTCGGTCACGCGAAGACGTACGTCGCGTTCGACGTCGTCGCGAAGTACCTCCGCCAAAAGGGGTACCGGGTCTTCTACCTCCAGAACGTGACGGACGTCGAGGACCGGATCATCGAGAAGATGGCGGCGACCGGCAAGGCGTGGCAGGACATCGTCCAACCGTTCTTCCGGGAGTACGAGGACGCGATGGCGGCGCTGAACGTCACCGCCGTCGACGTGTACGCGTGGGCCACGGACTACATGCACGAGATCGTCGAGCAGATCCGGGGGCTGATCGACCGGGGCTTCGCCTACGTCGCCGAGGACGGCAGCGTCTACTACGACACGACGAAGTACAAGGGCTGGGGGCAATTGAGCGGGCAGAAGGTCGAGAAGAACTTGCCCGGTGCGCGCGTCGCCGTCGAGGAGCGGAAGCGAAATCCGGCGGACTTCGCGTTGTGGAAGGCGCAGAAGCCCGGGGAGCCCTCGTGGGATTCCCCGTGGGGCAAGGGCCGCCCCGGCTGGCACATCGAGGACACGGCGATCACGATCCGACACTTCGGCCCGCAGTACGACATCCATGGGGGCGCGACGGAGCTCATGTTCCCGCACCACGAGGCGGAGATCGCGCAGGCCGAGGCGTTCACGGGCGTGAAGCCGTTCGTGAAGTACTGGATGCACGGCGGCATGCTCATGGTGCGCGGCGAGGAGATGCACAAGTCCCTCGGGAACTACTGGGCCCTCAAGGACGCGCTCGCGCAGTTCGACGGCGAGGTCCTCCGATTTTTCCTCGTCAACGCGCACTACCGGAGCCCGATCGACTTCACGCTCGAGGGCTTGGAGGAGGCGAAGTCTGCGTACGCGCGGCTCGCGGACACGATCGCGAACCTCGAGGCCGAGCTCCGTTCGGCGCCCGAACCGGGCATCGAGGATCCGTCCCTGCGGGCGGCCGCGAAGCGCGCGCGCGAGACGTTCGAAACCGCGATGGACGACGACTTCAACACGCGCGAGGCGCTCGCCGGGCTGTTCGACCTCGCGAATGCGGTGAACCGATCGTCGGGCAAGGTGGGCCGGGAGGCGCTCGCGGACGCGTGGGCCACGTTCGACGCGAGCGGTGCGGTGCTCGGTCTTTGGCGGCGGCCGAAGGACTCCGGCAAGGGCTTGGCGGGGGACTTGATCGACGCGCTCGTCGAGCTCCGGGAGGACGCCCGGAAGCGCAAGGACTTCGCGACCTCAGACCGGATCCGGGACGTCCTCGCCGCCCGCGGAGTCGTCCTCGAGGACACGAAATCCGGGGTCCGATGGAAGGCCCGTTAGGCAGTCGAAATCTCCCTCGCCAAGGGTGTTATCACAATGCGGAATACAAAGCCGCCGGAAGCCGGATGAGTATTTAAGTGAGTATTTAAGCAAACGACCGCGGTTTCGACCCTCGTTCTCTCCATACAGAGGGGGGTCGGAAGCCTTATAGGGGTCGGACCCATACTGAAAAGTGCCTGAAAATGGCGGGTTCGACGGGCTGATTTCGAGGGTAATCTCCGTTCCGAAACTGGGTGTGAATTTGGTCGCAAATGAGGGGACCGGTTCCGTCGCATACGACGCGCAATCGATTCAGGTCTTGGAGGGGTTGCAGGCGGTCCGCCGACGCCCTGCGATGTACATCGGGAGCGTCGACGCGCGGGGCCTGCATCACCTCGTCCACGAGGTCGTCGACAACTCGATCGACGAGGCGATGGTCGGGTTCTGCAAGAACATCGAGGTCTCGATCAACGCGGACGGGTCCGTGACCGTCACGGACGACGGCCGCGGGATCCCCGTCGAGGTCCACCCGAAGTACGGCGTCTCCGCCGCGGAGCTCGTGATGTCGAAGATGCACGCGGGCGGCAAGTTCGAGCACAAGCTGTACCGCGTCTCCGGCGGCCTGCACGGCGTCGGGCTCAGTGTCGTGAACGGTCTGAGCGAGTGGCTCGAGGCGCGGATCCGGCGCGACGGGAAGGAATGGCGCATCCGTTTCGCGCGCGGCGAGAAGGCCGAGGAGTTGCGCGAAATCGGGCCCGCAGAGGGCACGGGCACCACGATCACGTTCAAACCGGACCCGCAGATCTTCGAGACGACGGAGTTCGACTTCGACTTGCTCGCCACCCGTCTTCGCGAGCTCGCGTTCTTGAACCGCGGCCTCCGGATCACGGTCACCGACGTCGCGCACAATCGCGGCGATGTGTTCCAGTACGAGGGCGGGATCGTCCAGTATGTGAAGTGGATCAACCGCGCGAAAACGCCTCTCCACGAATCTCCCATTTACCTGTCCAAAGAGAACGACGGCACGCAGGTCGAGGCCGCCCTCCAGTGGCACGACGGGTACGCGGAGTCCGTGTTCTCTTTCGTGAACAACATCAACACGGTCGAGGGCGGCACGCACCTCATCGGGTTCAAGTCTGCGCTCGCCCGGGCGATGAACAGCTACGCGAAGCAGAACAAATGGATCAAGGGCACCGAGGGCTTGGAGGGCGAGGACGTTCGCGAGGGCCTCACGGCGATTCTGTCCCTGAAGCTCCCCGAGCCGCAGTTCGAAGGCCAGACGAAGATGAAGCTCGGGAACTCCGAGGTCAAGGGCATCGTCGACTCCGCGCTGTACGAGAAGCTCGGCGACTTCCTCCTCGAGAACCCGAAGGTCGCGGAGATCGTCCTCGGGAAGGCGGTGTTGGCGGCGCAGGCGCGCGAGGCCGCGAGGAAGGCGCGCGAGCTCACGCGCCGCAAGGGGCTCCTCGAGGGCTTCGGTCTTCCGGGGAAGCTCGCCGACTGCGCGGAGAAGGATCCCGCCAAATCGGAATTGTACATCGTGGAGGGACCGAGCGCAGGGGGGTCCGCGAAGGCGGGTCGCCAGCGACAGTTTCAAGCGATCCTCCCGCTGCGCGGGAAGATCCTGAACGTCGAGAAAGCGCGCCTCGACCAGATGCTTGGGAACGAGGAGATACGCACGCTCATCACCGCCATCGGCGGGAGCGTCGGCGAGGAGTTCAATCTCCAGAAGGTCCGCTACCACAAAGTGATCACGATGGCGGACGCCGACGTGGACGGCCAGCATATCACGACGCTGCTCCTGACGCTCTTCTTCCGCTACATGCGGCAGCTCCTGGACGCGGGATATGTGTACATCTCGCAGCCGCCGCTGTACAAGATCCGGAAGGGGAAGGAAATCCACTACGCGTACACGGAGCGTCAGCGGGAGGACCTCGCGAAGCAGCTCGGCGACAAGGGCGTCGTGTACCAGCGGTTCAAGGGCCTCGGGGAGATGAACGCCGAGGAGCTGTGGGAGACGACCATGGACCCGCAGCGGCGGATCCTCAAGCAGGTCACGATCGAGGACGCGGCGGCGGCCGACGCGTTGTTCTCCGTCCTCATGGGCGAAGCAGTCGCGCCCCGACGGCAGTACATTGAGGAGCACGCGAAGGAAGTGCTCAACCTCGACATCTGAGAGGAAGCATGCCGGACGAGACTGTGGACACGCACCGCATCGTCCTCCAGCCGATCGAGCAGGAGATGCAGCGCTCGTACATCGACTACGCGATGTCCGTGATCGTCGGCCGCGCCTTGCCCGATGTGCGGGACGGGCTCAAGCCCGTGCAGCGGCGGATCCTCTACGCGATGAACGAGCTCGGCATGAGCTCCGGTTCGCAATTCAAGAAATCCGCCCGCGTCGTGGGCGAGGTGCTCGGGAAGTGGCATCCCCACGGGGACATGGCCGTGTACGATGCCCTCGCGCGGATGGTCCAGGACTTCTCCCTCCGGTACCCGCTCATCGATGGGCAGGGGAACTGGGGGAGCACAGAGGACGAGCCCGCCGCGATGCGGTACACGGAATGCCGCCTTTCGAAGGCGGCCGAGGAACTCCTCCAGGACATCGACAAGGAGACCGTCGACTGGATGGACAATTTCGACGGCACCCTGAAGGAGCCGACCGTCCTCCCCGCCAAATTCCCGAACCTCATCGTGAACGGCTCGAGCGGGATTGCCGTCGGGATGACAACGAACATCCCGCCGCACAACTTGGGGGAAGTCGTCGACGCCCTCGTCGTCCTGATCGACAACCCGCAGGCCACCCTGGAGCAACTGTACCATCCCGAAAACGGTCCCATTCGCGGACCGGACTTCCCCACGGGTGGTCTCCTCTACGGCGTCCAGGGCGTCGTGGAGGCGTACCGGAGCGGGCGGGGGCTCATCAGCATCCGCGCGAAGGCTGCGTTCGAAGAAGCCCGTGGGGACAAGGCCCGCATCGTGATCACGGAGATCCCGTACATGGTGAACAAGGGTGCGCTCGTCGAGTCGATCGCCCTCCTTGTGAAGCAGAAAAGGATCGAGGGCGTCACGGACCTGCGGGACGAGTCCGACCAGGACGGGATGCGGATCGTCCTCGAGCTGAAGCGCGACGCCGTCGAGGACGTCGTCCTCAACCAGCTGTACCACCACACGCAGATGGACTCCACGTTCGGGATCATCAACCTCGCCCTCGTGGACGGGCAGCCGAAGGTCCTCGGGCTCCGCGACACCCTCCAGCTCCACGTCGACTACCGCACGGAGGTCGTGCGGCGCCGGACGCAGTTCGACCTGACGAAGGCGCGCCAGCGGGAGCACATCGTCGAGGGCCTCCTCACCGCGATCGACCACCTCGACGAGGTCATCCGGATCATCCGCCGCGCGCGGGACGGCGCGGAGGCGCAGAACCAGCTGATGACCCGCTATCTGCTCAGCGAGGAGCAGACGAAGGCGATCTTGGACATGTCCCTGCGGAAGCTCACGGGGCTGGAGACGCAGGCGCTGCGGGACGAGCAGAAGCAGCTTGAGGCGACGATCCAGGACCTGGAGGCCATCTTGGCGTCGAAGGACCGCGTGTTGCAAATCATTCGAGCCGAGCTCCTCGAGCTCAAGGAGAAGTTCGGCGACGCGCGGCGGACCGAGGTCGTGATCGCGGCCACGGAGATGGAGATCGAGGACCTGATCCCGGAGGAAGACAACGTCGTCATTATCACGAACACGGGCTACATCAAGCGTCTCGCGGTGAGCGCGTACCGGATGCAGCGGCGCGGCGGGAAGGGCGTTACGGGGATGGGAACAAAGGAAGAGGACTTCGTCGTGAACCTGTTCATCGCGTCGACCCACGACTACATCCTGTTCTTCACCTCGCTCGGCAAGGTTTTCAAGCTGAAGGCGTTCCGGGTCCCGTCGGCGGGGCGGTACGCGAAGGGCAAGCCCGTCGTGAACCTCCTGCCCCGGCTCGAGCCGAACGAGAAGGTGGAAGCGATGATCCCGATCCGCGAGTTCCCGGAGGAACGGTCCGTCGTGTTCGTGACGAAGCGGGGGCGCATCAAGCGGACGAGCCTCGCGGAGTTCCAGCATATCTTGACGAGCGGGATCCGCGCGATCAAGCTCAACGCGGGCGACGAGCTCATCGATGTTCAGATCGCCGATGGGGACGAGGAAGTCGTGCTCGCCTCGGCGGGCGGATATGCGAATCGATTCCCGATCTCCCAAGTGCGACCGATGGGGCGCACGGCGGCGGGCGTCGCGGGGATGCGCGTCCGCTCCGGCGACGACGTCGTGTCGATGTCCCTGTCCAAGAACCCGCAGGCGGAGCTGTTGACGACGCTCAGCGGTGGATATGGGAAACGGACGACTCTCGCGGAGTATCGGAAGACGCGGCGCGGGTCGAAAGGAGTACGGACGACGAGCCCTAAGCACGCCGCCGGCCGCGTCGTCTCCGTCACGATCGTTCACCCGGACGAGGACCTCCTCATGACCACGAAGCAGGGCGTCGTGATCCGGTGTCCCGTGAGTGACATCGGCCTCAAGGGGCGTGCGACCCGCGGGGTCCGGCTTCAGCGCCTCCAGGAAGGCGACGAGGTCGTGGCCGTCGCGCGTCTCGTGGGCGAGGCGGAGGAGGAAGAAGCGATTGAGGCTGCGGAGAACCCGCCTACAGGGCCGCCAAAGCCCTCGCCGGAGATCATCCCGGACGAGCCGGAGCCGGGCGGCGAGCCGGAGCCCGAGCCGGAACCGGAGCCGGACGACGGCGGGGACCCGGAAGACCTATAGGCGCACGTCCACGCCGAGCCCCGGCTTCTCCGACGGTTTCAGGTATCCGTCGTCGAAGGTGAGACCCGTGGCGGGGTCCTCCGTCAGGTTGAAGTGGGAATCGAGGTCGACGAATCGGACGTTCCGGTGGGATAGCGCGAAGTGAAGGCCGGCGGCGATCGACAGCGTCGACTCCGCGTTGCACCCGATCATCGTCGGGAGGCCCGCGGATTCGCAGATCGCGTTCGCCTCGATCGTCCGCGCGATCCCGCCCGCCTTCATGAGCTTTAGGTTCACGAGCCGCGCGCACCGCGCCCAACCGATTTTGGCGGCGTCTTGTGGCGACCGAACGGACTCGTCCGCCATTACGGGCACCGGAGACGACTCCGTGAGGTTCCGCATCCCCTCCAGGTCGTCCGCGGGGAGCGGCTGCTCGAGGAACTCGAGGACATGGGTGTAGGCTTGGCGGGCGAAGTGAAGGGCATGGCGGTACGTGAACGCCTGGTTCGCGTCCGTCCGCAGGAGGATGTGGTTCCCCACCGCCTTTCGGACCTGAGCCACGCGCTCGACGTCCTCGTCGACCTTCCCCGCCAACTTGATCTTGAGGGCGCGGAACCGCTGGCCCACGAACTCCTTCGCCTTCGCCACCGCGTCTTCCGGCAGGAGGAGGCCGATTGTCCGGTCCGTCATCGCGAGTTCGCGAGCGGTCCCGAGCAGCTTGTGCAGCGGCAGGCCGCGCGCCTTCCCGAGCAGGTCGAACATCGCCATGTCGATCGCGGCCTTGGCGGCGGGATTCCCGGGGAGCAGCGCGTCCATCCGGTCCGCGACCTCCCGCCCGCGGTCGAACGATACGCCCTTGAGATCACCCGCCAGCTTCGCGATTGCGCGTGACACGGTTTCCATCGTCTCGCCGGTCACATCGCTGGGGCTCGCAGCCCCCCATCCCTCCATTCCGTCCGCGTCGACGCGGACGAAGACGACGGAAGCCGCCTCGGACACGTGTTGTGAGGTCGCGAACGGCTCCTTCCGCGGGAGCTCGCGCGGAGTGGCCTCGATCCGGTCGATCTTCATGGGACGCGGCGGGAATCGTTCCTCGGCTCTTAAGGGGCCCGGACGCGCCGGTCCTTCGGCATCCGTCGGAAGTACACGCAGAACGAGGTGAACGAGCAGACGCCGCAACGCGGGAAGTTCGTGCGACAGACCTCTTTCCCGAATCGGACGAACTGCTCGTTCAAGGCGAGCCATTGCTCCTGAGGGACCGCGCGCCGCAGATGCTCCTCGACCTCCTCCTCGTCCGCGTCTTCGGGCGCGAGCCCGAGCCGCCGCGAGATCACCGCCACATGGACGTCGACGGG
>VBMQ01000052.1:50941-53079 GCA_005878375.1 Methanobacteriota archaeon
TTCCCGCCAAACTCGTCCTCGAGGATGCGGGAGACCTCACGGATCTTCGACGCCTTTTGGCGGTAGAATCCCACGGGGCGGATCAACGCGATGAGACGGCGGGTGGGGGCGCGCGCGAGACTGTGCGGCGTGTCGTATTCCGCGAACAACTGGCGGGAGGCCTCCTCCGTTTTCTCGTCCCGCGTGCGTTGGGACAGGATCGTCGAGATGAGGACACGGAACGGATCGTCTTTCTCCGCGGTGACTTTCGCAAGTGCGGTCCCGGGCTCCTCGTAGAACGAGCGGCCGTAGCGTCGCTCGAGGTCCGCGAAGATCCGTCGCACCCTCTCCGCGCGCCTCATTCCCAGCCGCCGAGGAGCTCGAGCGCCTCACCGACCGTGTAGATCGAACCCGCAACGATGATCGCATCGTCGCTCGTCGCGACCTCGAGGGCCTTCCGCACGGCGTCCTTCACGTCCGGGACGATGGAGACCGGGGCTTTGCCGCCAAACGCCTTCTCGAGGTCTTGCGGCTCGAACGCGCGCGGCGTTTTCGGCCTCGTCGCCACGATGCGGGCCGCGATGGGTCCCAGAGCGCTCGCGATTCCGTCGAGGTCTTTGTCGTTCAGCACCCCCAGGATCAACGTGAGCCTCTTGGCGGGGAACAGTTCTTGAAGCGATTCCGCGAGTGCGGCGGCGGCGGGGGCGTTGTGGGCACCGTCGACGATCACCGTCGGGTCGCGCCTCACGACCTGGAGCCGGCCGGGCCATTTTGCGGTGGACAGTCCCTTCGCGATTGTCGTCTTCGAGAGGTTCCACTTTTTTCGGAGGGTCAGGGCGGTTGCGAACGCGAGCGCCGCGTTCTCCGGCTGGAACGCGCCGAGGAGCGGGATCCGCGCTTCGACCGTCACACCATCCTCAAGGAGGATGTCTTGGCCGTCAAGATCGAACGCGTGGCGGCTGTATCGCACGTCCCGGCCAACGACCGTCAGGGGACACTTCAGCTCCTCGGCTTTGGCGGCGATCACCGCCAGCGCGGGCTGGTCGACCGTTGCCACGGGGACGCCCGCCTTCAGGATTCCGGACTTCTCCCGCGCGATCCGTTCGACGGTCCGTCCGAGATTCTCCGTGTGCTCGAGTCCGATCCGGGTGATCACGCAGGCGTCTGGGTGGACGACGTTCGTCGCGTCGAGCCGCCCGCCCATGCCCACCTCGACGACCGCCAAATCGACGCGGTGTTCCGCAAAGTAACGAAAGGCCATCGCGGTCGTGACTTCGAAGAACGTCGGCTGATTCGTCTCCGAGGCCGCCGCCATCGCGGCCGCGTGTGGCTTGACTTCCCCGTAGAGTCTCGCGACCTCCGCGTCGGAGATCATCTGACCGTCGACGCGAATCCGTTCGTTGAACCTCACAAGGTGCGGGCTCGTGTACAGCCCGACCCGGTGGCCGGCCTGGCGGAAGATCGAGGCGAGGAACGCGCACGTGGACCCCTTCCCGTTCGTGCCCGTGACGTGGATGGCGGGAAACGCATCCTGCGGGTTTCCCAAGCGACCGAGGAGGTCGCGGATCACGTCGAGACCGAGTTTGATCCCGAAGCGTTCGAGGCCGTACAATTCCTTGAGAAGCGCCTCGATGTCCACGATTCCCCCGCCCGCAACCGCGCGGCGTCGATAAAGTTTCCTCAGGTCGGAGGAGGCTCCTGGGGAGATTCCTCGACCGGCTCGTCCTCGCGCTTGCGTCGCCGCCAGAAGAAGAGGACGATGAGGAAGAAGATCACCGCCAAGAGCCCGAGCCACACCCACAGGTTGCCCAGCCCGCTCTGCGGCTGGTTCGCGACGGCCTCCCAATTCGCGGTGAGGGTCTTCGGGCCAACCATCGTCACGTCGAACGATGCGCTCGACGAGGTCGCACCGCCGGTCCATCCCGTGAACCGATACGCGGTTCCGTTCACCGTGACCGTGGATTCGACGCTCACGGAGACGGAGCCGTCGGCGGCGTGCCACCCCCCGCCCTGCGGTGTCCCGTACAGGCTGACGATCGTGAGGAGGTACTGCGTCTCCCAGACCGCGGTCGCGGACTTCGGCGCGGTCATCACGATCGTCGTTGCGTTCGCCACGTCCGTCGAATCGCCGGACCATCCGGTGAACGCGTAGCGCGCCC
>VBMQ01000053.1 GCA_005878375.1 Methanobacteriota archaeon
AGTCCCGGCGGCCCGGCAACCGGGGGCGGAACCTTCGTGCACGCGGACCCCAGCGGGGCCACGAGACACTTCGGGACTTGGACGGCGGTCAACGTCCTAAGCTACACGGACTTCGGTAACGGCGTCGTCAATGGCTTCCCCCGCAGCTTTCACGGTGGAGTCCTCGTGCTCGCCGTCACCATCGCACCCACGGACGTGCCCGGGCTCGTCCGGAGCGGGACGCTGACGATCACGTGCGTCATCGGGGACAGCGTCCCGGCCGGCGCGGAGGAGGGCTTCACGGCCGCCATCCCGGGCTTGATCACCTTTGAGGAGCCCGTGAGCGGCAACACCCTTTTCGTCCTCACGCCGAAGTGAGGGCACAACGGGAGCAAGCTTCGCTTGCTCCCGATTCGATTTTTTGCAGAAAGGCACGATAGGCTCAGGCGGCATCCATCCTGCATAGCCTGGCCGAACTGCGCGGACGGAATCCGTTGACCCTGAGGCCGAGTCTCGGTCCCGGGGACTGTCCCGTCCCTCGCACGGATGACCCGCCAAGTGGGTTCGACCCCGGGTTTATTCGAGGGCATCGCGTTGGACGCGACCGGGTGGCGCCATGCCAAAGTCGTACGACTTGATCATCCTGGGCGGGGGAGCGGCCGCGTTCAGCGCGGCGATCCGCGCGGACCGGAACGGTGCGAGGGCGCTCATGATCGACGGCGGCACAATCGGCGAGACGTGCGTGAATGTCGGGTGCGTACCGAGCAAGCGGGGTCATGAGATTCCGATTCTGACCTCCGAGGGTTCAGTGGGATGGTTCGTCCAGACGCGTACAGTCACGCTCTTGCGAGGGACTGGGAGCGAAAGAACCTCCTGATTCAGCACGGTCCGGACAGACACGCTGCCTGTGGGAATGGCCAGTCGTCCTACGTACATCGGGGTCGTTCCGGGATCGACCTCGTGCTGCCAGCCGAGAAAGACCTGTGTTTCGCCATCCAGTTCGGACTGGCATCCAATGGCGACTGAGGAAGGCTTTGCGGCCAGCGCAGAGCCGCCCATCGATATCGGAATGCCTTGGGCAGTCGGGTCCATCACGAGAATCAGTGAGTTCGGGGTGCAAGGCTCCTTGATTCCACCATCATCCACCTTCAGCGCGGAGCATTCGAATCATAGTAAATGGATGCGTGGGCCAGGATTCGAACCTGGGAACTCCTGCGAGAACAGATCTTGAGTCTGCCGCCGTTGGCCGAGCTTGGCTACCCACGCACCGCGCCCTTAGACTCCAGGTTCGCTTAAAGGTTGGCGGCTCGCCGGCGCGCGAGGACGATGACGCGGACACGATGCCACGCGTTGTTCCCGTACCCCTTCGGGTTCCACACGTCCGCGAGCTCGGCCGGCTGGCCGACGCCATCGGCATCAAAGGCGCGGGCTACGATCTCTCGCGTCCCCGGATCGAGTTCGACGTCACACCGCCAACGGGACCAGACCCATGGGGCCGGCGTGTCGAGGATGCGGGCCGAGACAAAGGTGCGGCCGCCGTCCGCGCTGATCTCCACCCGGTCTACGGACGATCCGGCGGCGTATGCGTATCCGGACACGGTCGACCGGCCTTCGGTGAGGGTCTGACCCTCCGCCGGCTCGCAGATCGCGCTCGTCACACCGCACTCATTCAGCTCCGATGCAGACGGAGACACCCTCTCGCTCCCCGCGACGGGAACTCGATATGCCTGCATCTGAAACGGGTTCGTCGACGGCGCGTCGAGCACGTCCACGCGACCGAGCCACTTCACGCTCCGCGCCCCGATGTAACCCGGGATCACCGCCCGCAGCGGACCGCCGTGGGCCCGCGGGAGCGGATCGCCGTTCATCTCGTACGCAAGGATTGCTTCCGGCGCGAGCGCCTTCCGGAGGGGGATCGAGGCGCCGAACGGCGTCGTCACACCGCCGATGGTTGCGGTATCGAGACCGGTGAACGCGACGTGCCGGGCACTGCGGCGGGGGGTCGCGAGGACGAGGAGGTCTTGGAGCGCGACCCCGGTCCACTCCGCGTTCCCGATCGCCTGCGCTCCCCAGTCCAGTTCCCCCGGGATGGGCCGGACCCCCGCCAATTCGCGCCGTCGATTCCCCGCGCATTGCAGGGTGGCGGTGACGGTGTGGGGCGGGAACCGCGCGCGGAGGTCGCGGAGGCTGAACTCGAACGTACGGCAAACGCTCCCGCCAACGTGCAGCCGGAACGTCGTGAGGTCAATCTCAGGAATGGTACCGTGGTTGCGGACGAAGAACTGCCCCGCGGGGGTGCGGAACGTTCCGACGAGGGCGGGGACCTCTGGACCCGCATTGAACGGCTCCTCTCGGAGGACCGTCAGCCTCGTCTGGAGCAGCGTGGACCCCACGGACCCGCCATGCGGGGCTCAGGGGAAGATGGGCGCGTCTCACACCGTGCTGAAAAGTGTGCGTCTGTGACGCGGATTGGCGGGGGAATCTAGAGAAATTCCCACTCCCTCAGGACGTCCTCGAGGTTCGGCCGCCCGATCTCGTCGAGCTCGTATCGAACGCGGACGATCGGCTTGTTCGCCTTCACGATCCGGCGCAGGTCCACGGGCGTCCCGCTGACGACGACGTCGCACGTCGCCGCGTTGATCGTCTGCTCGAGCTCCCTGACCTGCTTCTCCCCGTACCCCATCGCGGGCAAGACGTTCTGGAGGTGCGCGTATTTCTTGAACGTCGTCTTGATCGAGCCGACCGCGAACGGACGCGGGTCGAGGATCTCCAAGGCCCCCATCCGTTTGGCGGCGATCGTGGCGGCCCCGTACGGCATCCCGCCGTGCGTGACCGTGGGGCCGTCCTCGACGACGAGGACCTTGCGGTTCCGGATCGGCTCGGGGTCGACGATCGTGATCGGCGACGCGGCCTCGACGATCTCGACGTTCGGGTTCGCCTCGAGGGCGTGCGCCTTCACGAGCTCCACGTTCTCGGGCGTCGCGCTGTCGACCTTGTTCACGATCGCGACGTCGGCCATCCGGAGGTTCGTCTCGCCCGGGTAGTACGTGAGCTCGTCGCCGGGCCGGAGCGGATCGAGGAGCACGATGTGGAGTTTCGGCTTGTAGAACGGCGTGTCGTTGTTCCCGCCGTCCCAGATGATCACGTCCGCCTCCCGCTCCGCGGCTCGCAGAATCTTCTCGTAGTCGATGCCCGCGTACACGACGACGCCCCGCTCGATATGCGGCTCGTACTCCTCCCGCTCCTCGATCGTCACCTTGTGGAGCTCGAGATCCTCGTACGTCGCGAACCGCTCGACGGCCTCGTCCTCGAGGACGCCGTACGGCATCGGGTGGCGGACGACGATCACGCGCTTCCCCTTCTCTTTGAGGATCGTGGCAATCTTTCGAGTCGTTTGGCTCTTCCCCGCGCCGGTGCGGACCGCCGTGACGGCGATGATGGGGACGGAAGACGCGAGCATCGTCTCCCGCGTCCCGAGGAACGCGAAGTCCGCGCCCGCCGCGTTCGCGACCGCCGCGCGGTGCATCACGCTTTCGTACGAGACGTCGCTGTAGGAGAAGACGCACACGTCCGCGTGGAACCGGTAGATGAGCTGCGGCAGGTCCTCCTCCGCGAAGATCGGAATGCCCTCCGGGTACAGCTTCCCCGCCAACGACGCGGGGTACCGCCGCCCGACGATGCCCGGGATCTGCGCGGCGGTGAACGCGACGACGTCGTACTCCTTCCGGTCGCGGAACACGACGTTGAAGTTGTGGAAGTCCCGCCCCGCGGCGCCGAGGATGATCACTTTCTTCGGTTCCACGGAGGCCTCCGAGGTCGGGGACCGCCGAGAGTTCGCGTCCCGTATAGCCTTTTGGCGAGCCCGCCAAAGACCTCTTAAATACGATTCTCCCGATGGAGGACCGTGCCTTCGTACCGCATCCCGAAGGACGACCAGGTCCTGGCGGCGTTGCGGAGGGCGACGGACCTGAAACCGATCGTGGACTCGCAGCGAAAGTTGAAGCGGCTCGTCGACCGGGAGCTCCGCGGCGACGAGGGGTTCAAGGTCGGCGAAGAGCGCGTCCGGAGGCTCGCGATCGATTCGCGGCTCTTCGAACTCCGGATCAACACGCGGGAGACCGAGGAGAAGAGGTCGATGGTCAGGTGCCCGGTCTGCGATTCCCGCCTCCGGCGGCTCCGGAACGCGACGGTCTTTGGCGGGACGGTCACCCTCGGGTACAAATGCGGGACGTGCGGGTACTGGACCGGCCTCCGCCGCCGCGTCCCCGTGCGGTACACGTTCATGAGGAAGTAGATGCAGGCGTTCTACGAGCGGGGCGTCGTCGTCCAGGACGGCAAGCGGGAGATCGCGCTCGACCCGAAGCGCGGGCGGAAAGGATCCGTGGTGAGCCACGGCCACATGGACCACCTTTCCTCCGGCGGGTACATGACGCCGGGCACGCTCGACATCCTGAAAGCCCGCCGAAAGCGCGGGACCGGGACCGCGCTCCCGTACGACACGCCTGCCGAGGTCGAAGGGTTCCAGGTCACGCTGCGGGAGGCGGGCCACACGTTCGGGAGCGCGATGGTCCGCGTCGACGACGTCCTCTACACGGGCGACTTCAATCCGGAGGGCGGGGTCACGTGCGGCCGCGCGGAGCCGGAGTGGTGCCAGACCCTGATCATCGAGGCCACGTACGGCCGCCCGTCGTTCCACTTCCCGGACAAGCGGGACACGGAGTCGGACCTCGTCGCGTGGACGGAGCTCCAGCTCGCCCGCGGGCCCGTCGCGATCGGCGGGTACGAGTTCGGGAAGGCGCAGGAGCTCATCGCGCTGATGAACCGCGCGAAGCTCGACGTGGCGGTGCCGGACCGCATCGCGGACCTCGCAGACGTCTACCGCCAACACGGCGTCTCGTTGAACTACCGCCGGACGTCCGAGCTCACGGAGGAGGAGCGGAAGGACCCGCGCGTGTACATCGTCCCCGGCCGGTGGATCCGGATGCTCCCGGACGAGGCGAGCTGGCTCTCCGGCGCACGGACCGCGTACGTCTCCGGCTGGTGTACGATCTACGACTTCACTCGCTCGATGAACCTAGACGCGCAATTCCCGCTCAGCGACCATGGGGACTTCGACGACCTCATGGAGTTCACCGCGCATTGCCGGCCCCGGCGCGTGTACACCGTGTTCAGCCACGCGACGGAGCTCGCGAAGGAGATCGTGCGGCGGCTCAAGATCAAGGCGGAACCGTTGGCGGCGACCCGGAGGAAGGAAGATGCACTCTTCGGTTGAAGGCGAACTCGTGATCGCGAAGCTCGACGACGGGGAGGACCTCCTCAAGAGCATCGACGAGTTGGCGGTGAAGCATCGCCTCGAGAACGCGATGGTCATGTGGGCGATCGGGATGCTCCGGGACCTGGAGATCGGCCACTTCAACGGGAAGGCGTACGAGAAGGCGACGTACGCCGAGCCGCTCGAACTCGTGAGCCTCCACGGAACGTACGCGGGGAAGGCGGACCCGAAGCTCCACATCCACGCGGCGGCGGCGAGCCGCGACCACCGGATCGTCGGCGGCCACGTGTTCCACGCGACCGTGTCGACGCTCAACGAGGTGTGCCTCTGGAAGCTGTGGCGGACGAAGATGGACCGCGTGCTCCACCCGCGGTCCGGTCTGAAGGAGCTCACGCTCCGCTGACCGAAACCGCCAAGAAGGATCCTCACCACGCGGCGCGATCGAGGTCCCGCTCTTGCTTCGTCTTCTTCCGGTACTCCCGGTAATGGGACTTGCACAGGTGGACGCGCCGCCCGACCTCGCCCTTCAACGCGACGCCCGGCATCGCGGCCTGATACTTCTTCGACGCGACGGATCGCTCTCCGTCTTCCTTGCACCCAGAAACGCTGCACGCTTCCGGTTCCTCGCGCGCCCGGTGCCGCTCCGCCATCGTCCGTGGGGATTCGCCGGTCGTAGAAAAACGTGCCGTTCGCGAAGCCCTTAAGCCCGCCCCGCCATCCGCGCGCCGTGACGTGGGCCGACGTGTTCGACGCGGACCCGGCGCACCAACTCCCCCACCGGACTTGGTGGTGGTGGTGGTTCATCTTCTTCTTTCGGAACCCGGCGAATCCCGCGAGGACGAAGCAGATGGTCCTCCTGTGGGGGACCAGGAATTGCCGCCGCCTCGTCATCAACGGCCACCGCTGGGACCACCGCCAAGACGACCTCGCCCGGACGGACCACGCGATCGACTGCGCGGGGATGGCGGCCGGTTGGTGGTACGACGGCGCGACGATGCACGACCCGCTCTTCGTCGACGACGGGCCGATGCACGCGGAATGGAATGGCGGGGGCCGGCTCGCGCTGGACAACGGGAACCGCTACGAGTTCGACGCGGAGAAGACGACCCAGCGAGTGATGGTGCAGCGTCCGGGGCTCGACATCGCGCTCGAGCTCCGTCCATGGACAGACTACCTCTCCCAAATCGTCCCGACCGGGAAGAGATACCTGTCCCACCTCGGCTATCAGATGCAGAAGATCCGAGGGGTCGATGTCCGCGGGACGATCGGTCTTGGCGGGAAGGAAGAACCGGTCGAGGGGACCGCATACTTCCAGAAAGTCCGGATCAACTCCCCGACATCGCCGTGGTACTGGGGCGTATTCCACGCGCGCGACGGCTCGTACCTCGACTACTTCATGCCCCATCTCGGACCCCCGGCGCTCCGGCGGACGGCCCGGCACAATTCCCCGTGGGACTGGGGCGAGCGGTACCTCTCGAACAGCTTCCAGTTCTTCGAGGCCGCCACAGGCGATCTCCACAAGATCAAGAACGTCCACATGTCGAAGCGGTACGTCGCCGACCTCCCGGTGTTCCGACTCCAGGGCGAGATGGCGGGCAAGTCGATCGACATGGAGGCGACGTCGTACGCGCGCGCGACGTGGGTCATCCGCCAACCCGTCGTCGGCCCGTTCGACAACGTGCTTCACTACAACGAGTACCCCGCCAACGTGACGGCGTTCGCGTTCGGCGATCGAGGGCGTCGCGTGACGCTCGACGACCTCGGCCCCGTCGTCGGGAACTGCGAGCACTCCTGGGGGCTCGTCTAGGCTACGGCCCCGGGCGGATCACGCGGATCGTGTCGCACGCCTTGAACATCCTGCCGTCCATCAGTTTGCCCGTCACGCACAGTGTCACCATGCCGGGCGAGAGGATCGCGATCAGCGCCGCGCGGTCGAATTTGATGAGGAGCGTCATCGCGCCGAGGACTTGGACACGGTCCGCGGCAATCGTCCCCGCCAAAAGGATGGACGTCGGGTCGAGGAGGTTCGCAACCGCGTCATCGAATGCAAGGTGCGCCGTCACCCAGCTGCCCTGCGACTTGAGGTTGAGCGTTCGCGGAGTGAGCTTCAGACTGGCGGTGACGTTCGATTGGAGGGGCAGGTAGCCGGTCGAAGCGCTTCCGACGAGGTCGGTGCCCACGAAGAGGATCGCGACCTCGACGAGCGCCGGGTCCGTCGCCGGCAGCGTTCCCTCGAAGTGGCCGTTCACGTCCGCCGCCAACAGCAGCGAGAGGTTCGCGATGAAGTGCCGGTTGGCGTCGACGCCGACGACCATGATCTGGAACGGGTTGGCGGGGTCGAACAGGCCCGAATAATCGACGAACCCGAGGGTGCCGACGACGTGGACCCCGTTCGGCGTCTTCGACGTGATCGCGACGAGGTCGGCCTTGTGAACAATCCGCACCTCGACATGGACGCCGCCGAGCGGCTCGAAGTCCGTGTGAACGTCCGATGCGTTCAGGTCGTTGACGAACTCGCGGACGCTCGAGGCCTCGACGTCCAGGCCGAAGATGCTCCCGACCGGCGGGTCCGGCCCGACCGGTGTGATCGTGATCGGGATGTCCTTCAGCTCGTCCGGCGCGAGCTGCAGGCCGAGGATGCCGCCGTTCACGTCCACGTTCCACCCGGCCGGCACGGTCCGGTTGTACGTGAGGTAGAAGTACTTCGAGTTCAGCACGTCGTCGTTCCGGAGGTGGATCGTCGCGTTGAACGCGGGGTGGACCCCGCCCTCGCTCGACGGTGTCGCCGCGAACAAGTCGATGTTCTCCTGCTCCTCGTTCCCGTCCTGGTTCCCGAACGTCGTCTCCCCCGCGACGTGGTCCAGAATCACGCGCAGGCATGTGTGGAAGTGGAACAACCCGTCCGTGAGGTCCGTCTCCGAGACGTCGACGGAAGGCGTCCAGTCGACGTACACGTCCGCGAACGCGCCGGGTGCGAGCGCCGCCAAACTCGGGAAGACCGTTTGATCCGTGTCCCCGAGCGGGATGAACCCGTTCGCGCCGTTGATGCCGACGCCCATCGGATCCGTGATTTCCCAGTGCACGTGCACGTTCGTCGCCGTGACCGTCCCGAAGTTCCGCACGCGCGCGTACACGCGGTTCACGAGGCCCACGGTGGGCGGGTCGCCGTTGCCCCGCGGCACGCTGTTCCCGCTCAGGTCCATCCAAGTCCCGAACCGGTAGGTCCCGTACCCGTTGGCGGGGCTGTCGATCCAGATGTCCGTCGTCTCCCACGTGTCGCCGGGCGGGGACCGCCAGGGGTAGAGGCCCACGTCGGGCTGGTTCGCATTGTTCCCATACCGGACCGAGACCGCGTAGCTGTCGTTGTCGACCTTCTTGTCGACGCGGATCGTAATCCCGTCCCCGACGTTCGAATACGTCTGGTCCTGATGCCACAGGTTGTTGCGGCCCGGGTTCCCCTGGACGGTCACCCATTGGTCGGCGCCTTCCGTCACGCGTTCGATGAGGACGCCCTCGTCCGGGATCCCGAACGGCGTGAAGTCGCCGTTCGTGTCGTCGCTCAGGATCCGCCGCCGGACGCTGACCAGATAGTACAGGCTGCCCGTGATCGTTGCCTTCACCGCCTGCACGTTCGGCTTGAGGGTCGGGTCGTATTCCTCCGCCCAGATCACGGCGATGCCGCCACCACTCGGCGGGTCGAACGTGAGGTACTTGAACGGCGGCAGCCAGCTGGGGAAGCCCATGCTCGCTTGCTTCTCGAACACGCCGGACTGCCCGGGATAGTTCGCGTCCATGAGCTCGAACTCGCTGTTGTAGTTGCTCGGGTGCGCGGGCCCGGCGACCTGGAACGCGTGGCCGCTTTCGTGCGCCCACCGGCCCCACACCTGGTTGAAGTTCTCGCACGGGTTCTCCATGAAGATCGCGGCGGCGATGTCCCGCGTCGGACCGCCGGGCCCCATGTGCAGGTTCCGCGTCGCCTCCGCGCCCCGGTGGCAGTCCGAGGAGCTCGTCGTGACCATGATCACCATGACCGCGTTCAGGTTCGTCCAGTCCAGCCCTCCGGGCGCGTTCGCGATCGCATCGTTCAAGACCTTGTCGAACTGGCCGCCGTCGGAACTGTCGCCCGTGGAATGGTCCGTGATGTAGTCGGCCCGGTTGTCCGGAAGCTGGTACAGCGCGGACACCTGGCCGCTGATCCCGATGTGCCCGTACGACGTGTTCTGCCACAACAGGTTGAGGTTCGTGTTGAAGATCGCGTCGATCTGGGCCTGCGTGAAGCGCGAGGTCGCGGCGTAGTCGTGGAAGTAGACGCGGAGCACCATGATCCGCTTCATCTCCGGTGACGTGAGGTGCGGCGGCGGCAACCCGCCGGTGACTCCCGTCGTCCCGCTGCCGAACGGATGCGCTCCGGGTACGAGGAACGCGAACCCCGTGATCACCATCGAACCGACCGCCACAAGCAACGACAGTTTCCCCAACGAAAGCATGGCTATGCCCCCTCGGCCCCGGCGGGCGGATACAGTCGTTCCTTCAAAAGCGTTCCGGCGGTCGAGTGTCGAGATTCATTCCTTGATGAACTCGCGGAGGAGCGAGGTCGCGTAACAGCCTTTCGAGAGTTCGAACTCGAATGTGGCCGTGGTGGCCGCGAGGGCCCATCGAAGGTTGCGGACGGGAGCGAGCAGCTCCCGGCGCGTGCCGCGAGACGACAGGCGCGGCATCTTCGGGATCACGAAGTCTTCGGGCTGGAGCCGCTCCGAGGCCACGACCTCGCCCTCGATCTCCCCCATCGGTCCCCCCGCCAACAGGCCATCGGAGCCGAAGAGCGCCCCGCTCACGAATGCCTTCCCCTCGACCACTTGGCGGCGAATCTTCTCGCGATTGGCGGGGTCGACGAGAAGCGCGCGGTCTCGGTCGGGCAACCCTTGCTTCGTCAAGGGGAGGACGAGATCGCCCTCGAGCGGCTCATTCAATGGAAGCCCTCGCCGGATCCGTTCGCACAGCATTCGGTTGAACAGGTACGACTGGTAGCCGTGCACGAACATGAGGAGGAGGTTGAACGGCAGTTCCTTCAGCGCGCCGACGTAATCCTGCGGCCGCCGGACGAGGGCGTTCAGCAGCGCCTTCTCGAAGCCCATCACGTCAGGCATCGCTGCCAGCGCCTCTCCATAGTCCCCGCTCGCCGCCAATTCTTGGCGGGCCTCGAACGCGTCTTCGTCCTCGCCCTCGATCGGATTCGCGACGTACGCGTCGACCGCTTCCTTGAACTCTCCGCGTACGATGTGACGACCGACCACGTGCGTGATCGGGCGGATCGAGCCAAACCGCTGAATCCCGAAGACGTTCGGAAACCCGCCGAGAGCGTGCAAGGTGTGCGCGGTCGCCGCGACCGCCGCCTCAGCGTCGGCGGCCCCGACCGCCAAATCGCGAATGACGACGCGAAATCGATTGCCGAGGAGGTCCCCGATTTCGAGGCGGCGATCCGTCGTGAACGTTTCGAGGATCTCCACGTCCGCCAAGCGGAGGGAGCGGACGACCTCGGGCGGGAGGTCGATGCAAAACGATTGCGTGGTGACGGCGCGTTTGTCCTTCGTCCCCGCGAACGAGATCCGCTTCCGGCTCACCGCCAATCGCCGGGCCATCTCGCGGACGAGCCGGTTCGTCTCCCAGTTCCTCGTCCGCACGACCGCCACCGTGAACTTCCCACCCGCCGCTCTTGGCGGGGCCGATGGAACCTCCTCGACGACGAAGTCCTCCGGCTCGACTTTGACCTTCCCGCCGATGCCCGGCGTCGACGTCGCGTAGCCGACAATCCCGACGACGGCCTCGACGTGCGTCACCGCCAACAGAACGGGGTCCACATCATATAGCTGTAGACTCCGCCCGAGTCCGGGTCAGCGAAGTTGGGCTTGGAACAGCGACTTCGCTTCGCGGAACTGCCCCGCCAAACTCTCCGCGGCCTTCTTGATCGCGGCCTGCGGCTTGCCCTTCTTCGTCCGCACGTACAGCACGGGCTTGTCGAGCTGCGGGTGGCCAACGGAGTACTTCGCCTCGGCAACGTCCTCGTCCTTCAGGAGTTCGTTGATCAACGGATAGATGACCGTGTCGTCCGGCCCCTCGATCTCGAGCCGGATCGCGTTCTTGTCCATCTCTAGGGCCCGCATCTCCATGGCGGGCGCGCCATCCTCGGGTCATAGTTAAGGCTTTCCTTCGCGGGGACGAGAGTCCGTAGACTCGTGCCGGTGAGCGGCTAGCCTTCTTTCGCGAGGACGTGGTTGATCGCAATCTCCGCGATGTCCGCGGCGTACCCGCCGGTTCGGCGGATGCTGTCCATGACCTCCCCGAGCGCGAGCAACTCTTCGCCCTTGTGCGCCGCCACGCGGTGGGTGAGGGCATCCAGCGTCTTCTCCAATTCCGTCGACCGGTCGACCGCCTGGTTCGCCTTGTGCACGTCCCCCGCCATGAGCGAGGAGAACGCGGCCTCAAGGACGTCGAGCGATGCCCGGCTCGCCCCCTGCAGGTCGCGGACGAGCTTCGGCTCGAGGTCCGCCTTCAGAGACCGGGCCGCGACCGCGATGCGCTCCGCGTGGTCCCCCACGCGCTCGAGCAGTTTTGCGACGAGGCGATAGTCATGGATTCCCGTGCGCCGCCAATCCGCCTCGGCCGTGGGCCCCCCAAGGTGGGCCATGCTGTACTGTTTCTCGACGAGCCAGTACAATCGATCGACGTCCTCGTCGCGTT
>VBMQ01000054.1:0-3136 GCA_005878375.1 Methanobacteriota archaeon
GTGCACGATGAACTGCCGGGCTTGGCGGGGGTTGAACGCGAGTCCCTTCACGTACGCGATCGTCTGAAGCCGGCGGGACAGCACCGCCTCCGTGTCGAGCGCGAGGACGTCGTCGAGGGACGCACCCTCCAGGGGCAAGAGGCCGAGTCGGCCGAGGCGACCGATGAGCTCGTCTTTTTCCTTGATCGCCTGCTTGTTCCCGTAGCGGACGAGGGCCTGGAGTTCGCGCGCCCGACCGCGGATGCGGGACAGCTCGGACTGCGCCCGCCACAACTCCTTCTTGTTCTTCAGTCCGTACTTGCTGAGCAGTTCGTTCTCGGCCTTGATCCGCTCCCCTTCCCATGGATGTGAGGGACGGTCGTACTTCTTGCGCGGGAACTTCGGGTCGCCCAGGCGATCACTCCTTCTTCGGTTCCGCCTTCGGGGCCGCCGCCTTCGGGGCCGGCGCCTTCTCTTCCTTCTTCTCTTCCTTCTTGCCGCCTTCCTCCTCCTTCTTGGCGGCTTGCGCGGCCTGGATCGCGGTTTTCTTGATCACACCGACCGTGAGGCCCGTGCGCCCGTTCGAACGGGTCCGCTGGCCCCGGACCTTCTGGCCCTGCTCGTGGCGGACGCCTCGATAGGACCGAATCATCCGCATGCGGTTGATGTCGTCCCGGCGGCGCAGATCCACGTCCGAGCCGAAGAGGTGAAGGTCAGCCCCCGTCTCGGGGTCCGCGGGACGGTTCACCATCCATTGCGGCACGCGCTCGTGCAGGGAGGCGAGGATCTGCTCCATCTTCTCCGTGTCCGCTTCGGACAGGTTTCCGATTCGCTCGGAGCGAGAGACGCCCGCCAAGTCCGCGAGGGCCTCCGCGATCCGGGGCCCCACACCCTTGACGTTCTGCAGCGCGTACAGGACCGTCCGCGCGCCGTTCAAATCCGTGTTCGCGAAGCGGACGATGTACCGGAAATCTTCCTTCGCGTCGGGGGGTCGGACGAACGTGGGCGACGGCGGTTTCGCGGCGGCGGGTGCCGGTGCGGCCTGCGTGCCTTTTGGCGGCGGTGCCGGAGTGGGAGCGTTCTCGGGCATGGAGAAACCCGTGCGAGCTTCGTCTCAAGTGGCAGGCCGTATATGAAGTTACGCGTGGTCCGAAGCCGATTTGACGCGGGACCGCAACACTCGGTATCCGGACCCGCGCGCCACCGTCTCGCAACCGCCAAACGCCGCGATCATGCGGGCCTCGAACGATTTCGCACCCTGCTTCGTCCGGGCGACGATCCACAACGCCCCGCCGGGTCGGAGGTGCGCGTGCGCTCCGTCGATGATCCGGAACACGACGGCTTTGCCGGCGCGGATTGGCGGGTTCGACACGACCGCATCGAACGTCTGCCCCGCCACGGGATCATAGTACGCGCCAAGGCGGACGTCTGCGTGTGGGACTGCGTTGTCCCGGACGTTCCGCGCCGCGAGGTCGACGGCCCTCTCGTTCACGTCCGTCATCACGACGCGGCCGTTCGGCGCAAGCGTCGCCGCCACGATCCCGAGCGCGCCGTACCCGCACCCCACGTCGAGCACGACCGCGTCCGGCGCGACCGTCAGCGCCTCGGCGAGGAGCTCGGTGCCGCGGTCCAGTTTCCCCCGCGCGAAGACGCCCGCGTCCGTGTGGAACGCAAGCGGATGCCCGCGGACGGTGACCCGGATCACGGCCTCCCGTCGGGCGGACCGTGGCGTCGCTGCGAAGTATTGGTCCGCCACGAGGCGGCCGACGGACCCCGGGGCCTATAATCCTAGCGAGGGACCGCGGTGGGCTCCCGGTCCTGTCCCTTCAGCGCCGGTTTCACGAGGAGGGAGGCGATGCGGAGATCCTCGCTCGTCGCCGCGTAGTCGCCGACCTCGAACGCGCGCTCCGCCTTCCCGACCATTTCCTCGACGTCGTTTGCGAACGCGATCCCGAGTTGCCGCAGATTCTGGACCTGGACCTTCGCCTCCTCGAGCTGGGCCCGAAGGCGCTCCCGCGATTCGCGTTGGCGTTGCGCCGCACGGTGCACCTCCTCGGCGCACGTCGCCGCCAGCGCGTAGTTGCCGGACTTCATCGCGGCCTTCGCTCGGGCGAAGGCGGACTCCGCCTCGCCCGTCGGGAGGCCCGAGCCCCGGAGTTCATGGAGGACCTTCGCGGCCGCGGAGACCGCGTCGAGGAGCGACCGGTATTCCTGGCCCAGCCGGACCGCGTCTTGCGACGCCTCGTTCAATACCTCGGCGGCCGAGGCGATTTTCCCCTTCGCGAGCAGGCTCTTCCCCACCTCGAGGGAGCGCATGATCGGGCCCACGGAGACGCCCAGGGACCGGAGGCCTGCGGCGAGCCGTTCGACAGACGTCGCGGTTTCGAGCGCCCGGCGGCGGTCTTCCGTCGCGGCGATCGCGAGCTTCTCTGCGGCCGCAGCGTCCCGGGCCGCGCCTTCCACGTCCCCGCTCGCGAGTTCGGCACGCGCCTTCTCCACGAGCTCTCGCGGTTCGCGGAGCACGTCGACCGTCCCCCCGCCAAACGCCTCGGCGGCGCTTTCGATCGCCATCTCGGCCGCGAAGATTCCGTCCGTGGTCCGATCCGCGAGTCCGAGGGCTCCCTCCGCCCGCGCGAGCGCTGCCTCCGCGAGGGCGCGCGCGCCCGCGTAGTCCGGGACCGTCGTCCCCTCGAGGGCGCGCGTGGAGATCGCGCGCTCATGGACCGCGTCGAGCGCCTTCGTCTCGCCCGCCGTGGAAATCCCGAGGGCCTTCATTTGCTCCATGAGGGACTTCACCCTTTCGACCGCGTCCGTGGCGGCGTGGTAATCAGCCTCGAGGGCGGTCGCAATCCGCTCGGCGCGCGCGCAGATGTCCCGCGCACGGATCGTGTCGTCCCGTGCGAGGAGGCCCTCCGCTTGGTTGATCAACGACTTCGCTGCCGAAAGGTTTGCGCGGCTCAGGCTGAGGATCTCGACGAGGCCGCGGACGCTTTCGACCTGCGCCTGCACGTCCCGACGATCCGGCCCGCGACGGAAGAGGCTCATCGCCCGAGCCTCCCCCATGCGAGCGCTCCGCGCTCTTGCCGAAGCAGCCTCTGACCCCCTACCCCGCGGGTTCGAGGGGACCCCGCGATTGGGAATGAATGGAGGTGCTGGC
>VBMQ01000054.1:3143-22412 GCA_005878375.1 Methanobacteriota archaeon
CCTTTACGGAGCATTCGGTTGCGGGCCGCGTGCGGGGCCTGCTCCGGCTCATGCGGCCGCTCAACGCGCTCATGTCCGCGGTCGCGGTGCCCGTGGGCGCGGTCGTGGCGGTCGGGTTGGCGGGAGTCGCCTCGCGAGTCACATCGATCGCGTTCGGCGCCCTGGCGGTCTTCCTGTTCACGGGCGCGGGGAATGCGCTGAACGACGTGTTCGACCGCGACGTGGATCGCGTGAACCACCCGAACCGTCCGATCCCCGCCGGAGAGGTCTCCCCGGGCCGGGCCTTCGACTTCGCCCTCGCCCTGTTCTTGGCGGCGGTCGTCGCGAGCTTGCTCGTGAACCTCGCGGCGTTCGCCCTCGTCCTCGTCTCCCTCGCACTCATGATCGCGTATGAGGAGCGGTTCAAGGCGAACGGGTGGAGCGGGAACCTCTTGATCGCGTGGCTCGTCGGCTCGCTATTCGTTTTCGCGGGGCTGTGTGTGTATGCGGGTCGCGCGGCGCCGCTTCAGATCGCGGCGAGCCTCGCGCTCCTCGCGGGCCTCAGCACGGTCGGGCGGGAGATCGTGAAGGACATCGAGGACGTCGCGGGGGACGTCGGCCGGACGACCCTCCCGAAACAACGCGGAATCCCGTTCGCGGGACGCGCCGCGCAGGCGTTCGTCGCGTTGGCGGTGCTCCTGAGCGTGCTCCCCGCGGTGTTCGGCATCCTCAGGGTCTGGTACCTGCCGGTCGTCGGCGTCGCGGACGCGATCTTCCTCTACGCCGCCACGCAGGCGTCCCGTTCCCCCGCCAAGAGCGAACGCGCGATGAAGGCCGCGATGGCCGTGGCCCTCGTGGCGTTTCTCGCGGGCGGGCTCTGAGAGCGCGCGGCGGTTGTTCGCTCAGGATTGCGAGCGGCTCGCGCCGATCGGCTCCCCATTTGCCGACAGCAGTTCGGACAGGGACAGGAGCCGGTCGACGCGCTCGCGCAGGGGCGGGTACCGGCTGAACATCCCGCCACGAGGACTGTAGATGCTGATGCCCCAGGCGGCCTTTGACGGCGCGGGTTTGGCGGCGATCTTGACGAGCGCCGAGGCGAGCGCGGCGGGCCTCCCCGTCGTCCGTCCGCTCATCTCGTCCGCGAGGTACTCGCGTTCGCGGTGGACCGCGGGATCGAAGAACTTGCTGAACGGGTCGAAGAACAGCGCGCGCGAGAGGATCGTCGACACGACCTTGAATTGTGCATCATGATTTCGCAAGTGCATGAGCTCGTGGGTGACGACGGCTTGCGTCTCTTGGCCGTCGAGCGCCGCGAGGAGCCCCGTGGAGACGAGCACGGACGGCCGCGTCCCGCCGACCGCCATCGCGAGCGGCTCCTCGCGATCGACAATGCCGAGCCGGACGTCCCGAAGACCTTCGGATCCCGCGACGGCCTCGACGTAATCCCGCACCCACCGCTCGTCCTCCCCCGCCTCGCGCGGGGCGAACCGCTTGAGGATGGCCGCGCTCCCACGCCGCCACGCGAACCACGATAGGACGGCGGTGACGAGATACGCGGCGAACACGGCGCCGGTCACGGCCGCCCGGACCCCGTTCGCGCGGTATGCGACCATGCCCGACGCGGACACGCAGAGCAGGAAACTCGCGGCGAGGAAGGACCAGAAGAAGATCGTGAGGGCGTACAGCGCGGTGAGCAAGGACACCCGGAGCTTCGCGTTGCGGGCGTTCGAGACGAACACGTACGCCAGCGTTGCCATCGAGCCGCCGGCGACGGAGAGGATGATGAGGGCGAAGGGCGACGACCAGTACGCGAGGAGCGCCTCGCCGATCGTCCCGAGGAGGTCAGCCACGCCCGCGTTCCCTCCCGCGCTGGCGGCGGACGCGCGCGCGGAGGGCCTCGAGCTCTTCGTCCGTGATCGACGGACTCTCCAGGACGTAGGACACGGCGGCCCCCCCAAACGCGTCCACGATGCGGTCGAGCATGGTCGCCATCGCCTGGCGGTACGCGCGCCCGTCCTTGATCCGGTACTCCGTCCGCTTCTCGCTCATCCGCCGCACCGCCACGAGGTCCTTCTCCACGAGCCGGTACAGGGTCGTGGTGACGCTCGTGTACGCGACCGGGCGGCGCCGGCGGACCTCCGCATAGATCGTCCCGGGGCTCCCCTTCCCCAACGTACGGATGGCCTGCAGCACCGTGAACTCCAATTCGCCGAGTTCCACGACAACTAGAGCGATAGTAACCTAGTTAAGGCTTGGCCCGGACACGCGGTCGCCGCGCTTGAGAGGGCAAGGTCCCGGAGCGTGCGCAATCTTTATTTACGGTTCGGTTGCTCAACGCGCGCCCGGGCGGGACGGTCCCGCGAACGAGGGGGTGGAGCCCCCTCGCGGGAGGGCTCGGATGAAGGTTCTCGACTATCTGCGGGCGCGCTTGGTGGACGGCAAGGTCCACCTGTCCCTCCTCGACCCGGACAAGCTCACGCCAACCGAAGCGGGCGAGGTCGCGTTCCGCGCGCAGTTGGCGGGGACGGACGGGATCATGGTCGGCGGCTCGACCGGGGTCACCCCGGAGAAGACGGACGCCGCGGTGAAGGCGATCAAGGACCGCGCGCGCGTCCCCGTGATCCTCTTCCCCGCCGGCGCGCACGCCCTCTCTCGGTTCGCGGACGCCGTCTACTTCATGAGCATGCTGAACTCCCAGGACGTGCGGATGATCGTCGGGGAGCAGAGAAAGGCGGCGCGCGCGATCAAGGAGTGGGGACTCGAGACGATCCCGATGGGCTACCTGATCGTGGAGCCGGGCATGCGCGTCGGCGAGGTCGGGCACGCGAAACCGATCGCGCGGGACGACGTGGAGGACGCCGTCCGGTACGCGCTTACCGCGCAATACTTGGGAATGGATCTTGTCTACCTCGAGGCCGGGTCGGGCGCGCCGGAGCCCGTGCCGCCAAAGATGATTTCTGCGGTCAAGGCGGAACTCTCCATCCCGCTCATCGTCGGCGGGGGCATCCGGAGCGCGGAGGCCGCGCGGGCGACCGCGAGAGCGGGGGCGGACATCGTCGTCACGGGGACCGTGATCGAGGAGGACCAGGCGCGGTTACAGGCAATCGTGGACGCCGTGAAGGGCCTGTGACGCCATGACCGGCAAGCCCCCATCGTCCCTGCCGGAGAAAGTAAGACTGGACGCGAAGGGAGCTGCGACCGACCAGGGAGCGGAGCTCCGGCGCATCGCGAAGAAGACTGCGGAGGAGGCGCAGGCGGACACGAGCCTCCTGTCCCGCCGGCTCTTCGTCTCCCCCGCGCCCCATCGACTCATCCTTCCGATCGCCGCGGTCTCGCTCCTCTCCGCGACGATTATCGCCGCCACGAACCCGCGGTGGGACTCCCTAACCCGGGACTTCCTCGCGCTCGCCCTTCCGATTTACGGCTCGGCGCTCCTCACGTTGCCGATTGCGAAGGGCTTCGGGGGCCACACGTACCTCCGGAGGACGACGCTCCAGGCGTTCTTCGACGCGCTCACGGTCCTCAGCTTCGTGGTCGTGATCGGGCTCGCGGAGCTCGCGTGGTGGGCGACGACCGGAACCGCATTCCCTTACGCGGCACCCACGCTCCTCATCCTCGGCTTCTCCGCGACGTCGTGGCTCCGCCACGCGGTCTGGATCGCGACTTCGCACCACAGCCACCTGCGCACACTCCCCGCCACCGCCGTGACGCCCGCCCTCGGCTTCTTGGTGGTGAAGCTCGCGTACGGCACGACGGTCGGGGACGACGTGTTGGCGGTCGTCCTCTTCCTCGTCTTCCTCGCCGCGGGGATCGCGTTCACGGTCGCCGCGAACGCCCCGCTCCGGCACGCGTTCGATGTGAACGGACTCAAGCTCATGCGACACCTGCTCCGCCACTTCACGGAGGTGTCCGAGGATTCCCGGCGGGAGCTCGAGGGGTTCTTCGATTCGATCGCGGAACCCGCGGAGGTGCGGACCGCCTCCCTCGCGCTCCGGGGCCCGCAGGGGAACATCGCCTTGATCGTCGCGACGCACGCACACCCCGGCCCGTTCGGCCGCGTCGGGGGATCGGACCTTCCCGCCAAACTGCGGACGGCGCTGAGCGACGTCTCCAAGGTCGTGATCGTCCCCCACGGCCCGAGCACCCACGATCATAACCCCGCCACGACGACGGAGGCGTTGAAGATCGCAGCGACCGCGCGCGCGGTCCTCGAGACCGCCAAATCTGTGCCGGGCGGGAGCCGGTTCGTTCGCGCGACGGTCGGGCGCGCGGGCGTGACCGCGCAGCTCTTCGGGGACGTGGCGTTCGTGGTCGCGAGCCTCGCACCGAACCCGACGGACGACATCGACACCCCGACGGGCCACGCGGCAATCCGCGCCGCCAAGGACGCCGGCGCGCGGGACTGCCTCTTCGTCGACGCGCATAACTGCGCGGCGATGGCCGAAGGGCTCGTCCACTTCGGGAGCGAAGACTCCCTCGCGATGATCGAGGCAACACACAAGGCCGTGCTCGGGGCGCGGGAGCGGCTCGCGGCGAGTCTCCGAGCGGGATTCGCCGAGGGCAACCTCGGGACGGCGCGCGAGGGAATCGGCTCGCAGGGCCTCCAGGTCTTGGCGGTGGAGGCGGACGGGCAGCGGGTCGCCTACCTCCTCTTCGATGGAAACAACATGGTCGCGGGCCTGCGGGATCAAATCCGCGAGGCCGCCAAAGCGTTCGTCGCGGACGCCGAGGTCCTCACGACGGACAACCACAGCGTGAATGCGAGGCTCGGCGGCTACAACCCGATCGGGATGCACATGGACGCGGAGCCGCTCGTCGCGCTCGCCCGCGAGCTCGTCCAGAAGGCCGTCGCGGACCTGCGCCCCGTGGAGTCCGTCGCGGCAAGCGGGACGGTGCACGGACTGCGCGTGTTCGGGCACGAGAACACGGCCCGGCTGACGACGAGCGTGAACGCGACGATCAGCATCTTGCGACCGACCGCGATCCTCACGCTCGGCCTCGCGATCGCGATCGCCCTCGCGATTCTCGCGCTCGCGCGCTGAGACGTTCTCATTTCCGAAATCGAGCGCCCTCCGTCGCCGACGATTCGACGCCCGCTCCACAAGGGCTTTCCGATGCGCGGCCGCATCCGTGGCGGGGGCGAGCCGTGGCGGAGCGGGCACAACGGGAGAGGCGATGGGCCCGACGGTTCTTCGCGGTCGTCGTCGCGATCTGGGTCGGCACCGCGTCCGCGTTCGGGGTCTCCGTCGTGAATTGGCGGCAACCAATCTCCGTCGCCCAGTTCGCCCTCATGCTCGTCTTCCTGTTCAGCTTCGCCTGCGTGTTCGCCCCGCGGGTGTTCTCCCTCGTCCTCCCGCCGTTTCCGCTCCCTGCGCTGAGCCGCCTGCCCCGCCGACCGAACGTCGCGATCCTGTACACGACGATGAACGACGTCGTCCCGGATTGCATGCGCGCGATCCGCCCGACGTATCCGTCGGACGTCTTCGTGCTCGACGACTCGTCCGACCCGAGGAAGCGCGCGATCGTGGACGACGTCGCGGCGGAGATGGGCTTCCGCGTCGCGCGTCGCGACCACCGCCAAGGGTTCAAGGCGGGCGCGATCAACGAGTGGCTACGCAGCCACGGTCCGTCGTACGAATACGTCGTCCTCCTCGATGCAGACTCGATCCTGCCGCGGGACTGGGTCGCCCACACCTTACGCTACGCCGAGCATCCGGAGAACGCAGACCTCGCGATCTTCCAGGGCATGATCAACATCTGGAACACGGACCGACCGTTCCCGCGGACGCTCGCGCCGACGACATCCTTGAGCCACGACGAGTGGGAGCGGAAGATGGCGGGGTACCTGGGCGCCGTCGTCTGCTACGGCCACAACGTGATGTTCCGGACGAAACCCCTGATCGAGGGAGGCGGCTTCGAGGAAGGGTACGTGTCTGAGGATTTCGCGACCGCGGTGAAGCTTGCGGACCGCGGGTTCGGGAGCACGTTCGTCCCCCTCCATACGTGGGAGGCGCTCCCGGAGAACGTTCGCGGCTTCGTGAAGCGGCAGAACAAGTGGACCCGCGGTTCGATGGAGTTCTTCTCGTTCGTCCCGCGGAGTCGCCTCCCATGGTGGAAGAAGCTCATGCTCCTCACGATCCCCTGGGGCCACATCGCCTACATCGCGATCATGGCCGCGATCCTGTTGGCGGTGTTCGGCCGCATCTCGACGGTCGGCGCGTTCCTCGCGTTCGGGCAGACGCTCCTCGCCGCGCCGCTCGAGTTCATCTGGTCGATCCCGCTGTTCCGATTCATCATCGTCCTCTCCCTCGTCACGTCCGCGTTCACGGTCGCGAAGCTTGCGCAGGTCCGACTCGGGTTCTGGACGTACTATCGATCGCGGACGCTGAGCAAGGCGATCGGCGCGATCATGCTCCCGCACGAAGTCCGCTCGATGGCGATGTACGCGATCGACCGCAAACGGCGGTTCCCCGTCACGCCGAAGGACGAGCCTCCGATGACGATGCGTGAGATCCTCGGCGTCGGCCGCGGAATGATCGGGATGGCGCTCCTCGTCGTCACGGGGCTCGCCCTGTGGAACCCGGTCGGGCTCTATTACAACGTGCTGTGGCTCCTCCCGTTCTTCACATCTCCGATCATCTTGCATCACTACTGCGGGCCGCGGACGGCACCGAAGACGCTGGCGAACGGCGGGCACCGCGACCTCTTGACGGGTCCGGCGATGGCGACCTCGCTCGATCGTGCTCGCTTGCGTTGGTGATCGGCAAGCCTCAGGCGCGGAGCGCCCGCCACATCATCGGGAGGCTCACGTCGTACCGGTACGTGATGTTGAGGTGCCCGTCGTCGAACTCCTCGTAGAAATGCTTCACGCCGTACGTCCTCAACTTCGCATGCAGGACTCGAGAGCCCCAGATCAGGTTCCACTCGTCCTTCGTCCCGCAGTCGATGTAGACGAGGCGGAGGCGCTTGAGGTTCCGCCAGTAGCGGTCGACCAGGTTCACGGGGTCCCACCGCAGCCATCGCGCCCACACCTCCGGGCGCCACTCGCCGGTCTCGAGGTCGAACGGGAAGTCGATTCCGAGTTCGTGCGACCGCGGGTTCGGGGAGTAGTGCGCAGCCATCGCGAGCGTGTTCAGCGGGGGGAAGTGGACGGATTGGCGGCGGCCCTTTTGCCGCCAGAACCAGTCGAGCCATCGCTTCGGGCCTCCATGCTCCCGGAACGCCGCCAGCGCCTTCGGGAAATCCATGACGTACGCGAACTCGAACAGGGAGTCTCCGGAGTGGTCCGCGAGCGCCTGCCACGTGTCGGGATGGAGCATCCCGTGCACGATCGAACCGAAGCCGCCGGACGATTTCCCCCAGATCCCGCGGCGGGAGACGCGGTACCGCCGCTCGATGAACGGAACGATTTCTTTGCGCAGGTAGTCGTCGTACCGGCCCGTGCCGGCGCTATTGATGTACTGGTTTCCGCCGACGCGGGTGAAGCAGTCCGGCATCGGGACGATCATCGGGCCCATCTTCCCCGTGCGGATGAGCCGGTCGAGCTTCGACTTCAGGTCCTCCATGAGCGGGTCGACGTTCAGGAGGGAACGGCCCGTCCCCGTGATCCCGACGATCGCGTAGGCGGCAGGGTACCGCTTATGGGGATCGTACTTCGGCGGGAGGTACGTGGTGATGTCTCGCCGAGTCGGGTCCTTGAGCGGATTGCCGCGCAGGACCTTCGAGTCGAAGGACTCCACCACGAGTTCGCCGCCCGCCATGGTCTCGCGGCGGGGATGGACATCCCGCCAAAAAGGTTCGCGCCGTCGTTCAGACCTGTTCCAGGAAGGCGACGTGGATGCGGAGGTCGCCGCTCAGTTCCGGGTGGAAGCACGCGCCCCAGAGGTGGCCTTGGCGGGCGAACACGATCGCGCCGTCGAGTTTGGAGGCGATCTTGCAGGCACTCCAGGTCCGCGTGATCGCGGGCGCCCGGATGAACACGCCGTGGAACGGGCGGTCGAGTCCGTCGACCGCCAAATCCGCCTCGAACGATTCCCGCTGGCGTCCGAACGCGTTCCGGTCCACCGCCATGTCCATGAGTCCGAGCAACTTCGTCTTCGTCTGCGCGACTTGGCGGTCTCCCTCCTTCGCGAGGAGGATGCAGCCAGCGCACGTCCCGAGGATCGGCATCCCTTCCGCGGCCCGGTTCACGATGTCCTCATGGAGGCCCGACCGCTCGAGGAGCTTCCCGATCGTCGTGCTCTCCCCACCGGGGATCGTGAGCGCATTGCACCCCGCGAGGTCCTCGCGCCGGCGGATGGTGACGACATCACCGCCAAAACCGCCTTTCTTCATCGCGGCCCGGACGGCGGCGACGTGCTCCGAAACATCGCCCTGGACGCCGATCACGCCGACGCGCATCGACGAGAACGATGCGACGGCGCGGCTTAGCCTTGTCGCGTCAGAAGTTCGGCCGTCGCACGGCCTTCCGCAACAGCTCCGCGAGCCACTCCGGACGGTCGTCGAGCCGCTTGGCGGCGGTGCCCTTGAGAACGACCGCATCTCCGAGGCGCGGCTGCAGATGGGGGCGGAGCACGAAGTCGTAGGCGCGGTCCGGAAGAACGACCTCGCCCTGTGGGGACAGGTCCGCGGCCTCGTGTCGGGGATCGAGGGCGACGACCTCGAACGTCTCCTCCATGAACCACGGGCGGTCCGGATCGTTCCCCGTGAGTGCGACGGCGACGCGGTCCTTCGGCTCGAGCTCCGTGTTCTGCGCGAGGGCCTGGCGGTTGACGCCGATCTGGTCGGCACCGAGCGTCTCGGACCTCCCGCCAAACGGGGACACGTACCAAAATCGGAGCGTCTCCACGGGATATGGAAGGCCTGTCTCAGAATCCACATCGCCGATCTTCGGGGGGATCCGCATGGAGGGAAGTCTGACATCATCCACGCGTGCGCTCCGTATTTCAACGTTGGCCGCTCGTTCTTGGCGGTGATTCCAACGCGCGTTCGCACGATCGTCCACCCGTGAGACAAACCTTAACTAGGGTCCCCGCTTCGCGCCGGATGAGGTCGAGATTTGGCGGTCGGATTCGTCCTCATTGGCACGGAACCGAAGCACGAGAGAGACGTCTACCAGCGGCTACTGCAGATCGAGGAGATCGTCGAGCTGTACCCGCTGTTCGGGGAGTACGACCTCATCGCGAAGGTCGATGCGAAGGACTACGACACGATCGGCGAGGTCGTCGTCGCGAAGATCCGGAGCGTCCCCGGAGTGAAGACCACGAAGACGCTCACGAAGATGTCTCTATGAGCCCCTCTCGCCGCGTGTGTGTTCTTGCACGGGAAGCGATGCTTATTTAAATTCCGAGCCCTTCATCTGAGTCCCGGACACTCCGTCTTCCCCCGATGGCGTTTCAAATGAACGAAATCCTTTTCCGTGTCGGCGGGGCCGCTGGGGATGGCGTCGCCTCGACCGCGGAGACGTTCGCGCGGCTGTGCGTGCGCGGCGGGTTGTACGTGCACACGTATTCCTCCTACCAGTCCGTCATCCGGGGCGGTCACGGCTGGACGCAGGTCCGCGCCTCGGAGGCCCCCGTCCTGTCCCAGGGCGAGGACCCGAACCTCGTGATATGCCTCAATCAGGAGACCGCGAACATCCACGCGCCGGTCGTGCAGGTGGGCGGCGCGCTCCTCTACGACGGTTCGCTCGTGAAGGTGGACGGCCTGACCCTTCGCAAGGACGTTCGAAAGGTCCCGCTTCCCATGAACGAGACCGCGCGCGGGCTCGGCGAGCCGATGCTGAAGAACGTCGTCGCCCTCGGCGCCGCCCTCGCGCTGCTCGAGATCCCGTTCGCGCCGCTGGAGAATGGCATCAAGGAGACCTTCGGACACAAGAAGCCGGAAATCGTGGAGATGAACCTGAAGGCGGCGCACGTCGGCTTCGACACGCTCCAGGGGAACGGCGGTCCGCTTGGCCTCGGCGTCCAATTCTCGAAGTACCCGGGCCGGATGATGATTACCGGGAACGAAGCGATCTGCCTTGCCGCCCTCGCGGCGGGCTGCAAGTTCTACGCGGCGTACCCGATGACGCCCGCGTCCTCGATCCTGCACTGGCTCGCGGCGAACGGACCGCGGCACGGCGTCGTCGTGAAGCAGGCCGAGGACGAACTGGCGGTCATCAACATGGCGATCGGCGCAGGGCACGCGGGCGCGCGCGCGATGTGCGCGACCTCCGGGGGCGGCTTTTCCCTGATGGTCGAGGCGCTCGGCGAGGCCGGGATGACGGAGACGCCCGTCGTCTGCGTCCTCGTGCAGCGCGCGGGCCCGAGCACGGGCGTGCCCACGAAGACGGAACAGGGCGACCTGAACCTCGCGCTCGGCGCGGGCCAGGGCGACTGGCCCCGAGCCATCCTCGCCCCTCGGAACACGATTGACTGCTTCGACGCGACCGTGAAGGCGTTCAACCTCGCGGAGGTCTACCAGACACCCGTCATTCTCATGTCGGACCTGTACCTCGGCGAGGGGTTCCGCACCGCGGAGGAGGAGCAATTCAACATGGCGGTCCCGATCCACCGCGGCCTCCTCGTGGACGGGAACGGGGACGGGAAGGACTACCTGCGGTACAAGTTCACGGAGGACGGCGTCTCGCCCCGCGCGTTTCCGGGGATGAAGGGATACCAGTTCACGGCCGGGACCGACGAGCACATGGAGAAAGGCATCCTCATCAGCGACGTGCTCCCGGGCATCCCGGAATGGATCGAGGAACGACGCAAGATGATGGACAAGCGGATGCGGAAGCTCGAGGGCCTGCGGCACGACCTGTCTCCGCCGGAGTTGTGGGGGGCTACGGGGGCCGACCTCACGATCGTCAGCTGGGGCTCGACCGCGATGACGGTCCGCGAGGCGATCATCCGCCTCGCCGCGAAAGGATACAAGGTCAACGCTCTCGAGTTCTTCGACATCTACCCTTTCAAGGCCGAGGAGACGCAGGAGATCCTGGACCGCGTGGAGAAGACCCTATGTGTCGAGGGGAACTTCATGGGACAGTTCGCACACCTGCTCCGCGCGGAGACCGGCTACAAGGTCGACCACATGCTCACGAAGTACGACGGGGAACCGTTCGAGGCCCGCGAGATCGTCGCCCGGGCGACCGAGGTGATGGAACATGGCGGTTGAGCTCCAGCAGTACAAGTCGGAGGTGAAGCCGGACTGGTGCCCGGGGTGCGGCGACTTCGCGGTGCTGAGCGCGCTCACGAAGACCCTCCAGGTCCTCGCCCTCCCGCCGTGGCAGGTGCTCGTCGTCAGCGGGATCGGCTGCTCCTCGAACCTGCCCGGGTTCCTCTCCACGTACGGGTTCCACGGGATCCACGGGCGCGCCTTGCCCGTCGCGACGGGGGCGAAGCTCGCGAACCCGGAGCTCACCGTGATCGCGGCGGGCGGGGACGGGGACGGGTACGGCATCGGGGTCGGCCACTTCCTCCACACGATGCGCCGGAACTTGGACATCACGTACATCGTGATGAACAACGAGATCTACGGGCTCACGACCGGACAGGCGAGCCCGACGAGCGAGAAGGAGCACAAGACGAAGAGCACCCCCGAGGGCGTGATCGAGAACCCGATCAACCCGCTCGCGCTCGCGGTCGCGTCCGGGGCCACGTTCGTCGCGCGCGGGTTCTCGGGGGACACGAAGACGTTGGCGGACGTCCTCGTCCGCGGCATCAAGCACAAAGGCTTCTCGCTGATCGACGTGATGAGCCCGTGCGTGACGTACAACAAAGTGAACACGTACGACTGGTTCAAGCAGCGCGTTTACGTCGCGGAGAAGGAGGGCCACAACCCCAAGGACCTCCAGGCCGCGATGGCGAAGGCGATGGAGTGGCCGAACATGGACCAGAAGCGGGACCGGGTGCCGACGGGCGTGATCTACGAGACGGACGCGTACCCGACGTACGAGGATCAGGAGCCGGCGCTGAAGCGGTTCGGGCCGCCCGTGAAGCAGAAGCTCGGGATCGACGACCCCGAGGCGGTCCTCAAGGAGTTCTACTGACCAGCCAGCTCACGACCCTCGCGCAATCGTGAGGAACGCGATGTCTTCCCGTTCCGAAGCGCCATCGCGGAGCCGGACGACCTTCGAGAGCTGCTCCTCGACGCGCGGCAACAACGCCGCCAAATCGATCCCCATCTTCCCTGGCTGATAGGGCTTGAGATATCCGATGCCGCTCGTGAGCAGCGCGGCGGATCCGCGATAGTTCCCGTTCGTGTAGTGGTGGAACCCGCCCGCGAGGTGGATGAGGCCNNNGCCAGATTTCCTCCCATACGTCGTGCGCCTCGAAGAAGTAGTGGCGGTTGAACAGGTCAATCCCCTGGTCGAACAGGAGCTCCACGTCCATCGCGCGTTGCATGCAACACAACGTATAAACCGACTTGCGCGCATAGGGCCCCGATGATGGGACTCTTCGCGGTCCGCGTTCGGGTCTTCGCGCTCGACGACCCGCGCCGGGGCCGAAACCTCGAAATGGTCGTGGACACCGGGGCCATGTACTGCGTCGTCCCGCGGGATGTCCTCGAGAGCCTGGGAATCCGTCCGGAGAGGCGGAAGACGTTCACCCTCGCGGACGGCCGATCGATCACCCGCGATGTCGGCTGGGCGGGCCTCGAATACGGCGGGGACGACACGCACGCCCTCGTCGTGTTCGGAGACGAGGGGGACGCGCCGCTATTCGGGGCGTTCGCGTTGGAGGGGCTCGGCCTCGAGGTGGACCCGAGCCACGGGGTGCTGCGGCCCGCGCGGTTGTGGCTCCTGGCCGCGAGTGCGTCGCCGGCTACAGCGTGACGAGCTGCGCGATCCGGCGGGGCTCGTACACTCCTTTGTCCGTGATGTACGACGTCACGAGGTCGGCGGGCGTGAGTTCGAAGTACACGTTCTCCGCAACGACATTTGGCGGTGGATCGAGTTCGTCCGGGGGGCGACCCGCGGGTGGCGGGAAGGAATCCGATGCGTGCGTCGCATCGAGTTTCATGACCTCGCACGCGGCGTAGAACGGTTTGCCCGCAGCCTTCGCGGCGAGGGCGAGCCCGTACGTCCCGACCTTGTTCACGAGCCCGCCATCCCGGAGGACGGAATCGGCTCCCGCCAAGACGAGGTCCGACGTACCGACGAGACGAGGGCCGTTCGCATCCGTGACGAGTTTGACGGGGATGCCGGCGGCCGCGAGCTCCTGGGCGGTCCTCCGACCCTCGAACCGAGGCCTCGACTCGAGGACCGTCACCGCCGACAGACGGCCGCGCAGGTGGAGGATCTGGAGAACGGCGATGACTGAGGCGCTGCGACTCAACGTGATTGCGATCGACTTTCCGACGATGACCTTCAGCGCGTTCCGGGCGATCTTGTCGGCGGCCCCCGCCAACTCGCGACGCAACTCTTGGAACGTGAGCGTGGGCTCATGTCCTTCACCGAGGAGTTGCGCGCACAAATGGGCGACATTGCGGACCGCGGCCATGCTCGGCTGCGCCGCCGCCAGTGTCCCCGCCAATTCTTGGAGTTCGGCGGGAGCGGGACCGACGGTCGCGAAGGCCTCGAACGCCTCGAGCGCCCGCATCGCGAGCTCGCTCGCCCCCGACTCCCGGTCCGCCGCGATCGCCGCGACGCGGGCGTCAACCTCGGGGGGCAGCATCCTCGAGCCTCTGGTGGTACGCGACGAGGCCATGCACGCTGTTCTGGATCCGGTTCCGCAAGAACCGCTCCGGGTAGAACGTCGCGCCGCGGCAGTGGCGGTCGAACAGCTCCTGCACAATCTCCGGCTCCGTCCTCTCCTTCCGGCGGGCGCGGACGAGCGCGGCCCACGTCGCGTAGTTCTGCATCTGCATCTCAATCGCTTGGCGGGGCTCCGTGTGCGGGCCGAAGTGGGAGAACAGGAGGGCGCGCGGCGCGTACGCGAGCATCTTCGTGAAGGAATCGAGGTTCCGCGCGAGGTCGAACGACGGGGGCGGCGTCACGGGCATCAGGATGCGGTCGCGGGGGAACCACAGGCCCGCCTCGTCGCCCGTGTAGATGCACCGCGTCTTCCCATCCTCGATCGTGAGCTCGTGGGGCGCGTGGCCCGTCGAGTGGCGGAACGTCAGGACGCGGGAGCCGAGGTCCAACGTGTCCCCGTCCCTCACCGCCACGAGCCGGTCGCTTCGGATCGGCCGCATCGTGCCGAACTGCTCGGCCATGTCCTGGAGCGCGTCCTTCGCGCTCGCGACGAGGCGGGACGGGTCCGCGAGGTGCTTCAGGCCTCGCTCGTGCACGTACACGGTCGCGTTCGGCATCGCGTCGAGGAGGAAGCCCGCGCCACCCGCGTGGTCGAGGTGGACGTGGGAGATCAGGAGGGCGTCGACCTCGGCGGGCCTCCTGTCGAATGCCTGCAGCGCCGCCAGGATCGCGTCGACGTCGTTCGAGGTCCCCGTCTCGACGATCGCGGTCCGTTCGTCGTCGATCAGATAGACGGACCCGAAGCCGGCCTGGTGGAACATGTGGACGTCCGTGAACCACGTGTCCGCGTCCCATGGGAGGCGCTCGAACGCCACGCGGGCGGCAGGCGCCCGGCGGGGATAACCGTTTCCCGGACTCACCTTAAAGGCTTAGGACCTCGTCCCGCAGGGGTTCCCAGGTTCGAATCCTGGCCCCCGCACCTCCACTCCCGATGCGGACGGTTCCGTTCTCAGAAGATCGTGACCTGCCCGGCGGCCGTGAACGTCGACCCCGCCCATCGGACGAGCAGGTGCGCGGTGTGGTCGCCCGGGCCGAGCACGCGCGTGAGTTCCCCCCGGTCCACGCGGAACAGCCAGTGGCCGGGATCGCCCTGGCCGTTCATCGGCATCCACATCGCCGGAACGCCCTCGACCTCCGCGAGCCTCGGCTGGAAGTCCCCGCGGGCGAGCCACGAGGGGATTTCGAAACGGGCGAAAACGACGCCGTTCGGGTTGTACCGCCACCAGCGGCTCGGGGTGATCCGGACGAAATCTGTGCACCCCATCGGGCCCACGGGAACGGTCCGGCCGTTCACGAGGCGGGTGGTCAGGCCGTCCCACGCTTGAACGCACGCACGGCTGAATGGCGACGCGAACCGCCACGTGAAGAACGTCAAGGTCGTCCATCGTCCTATGGAGGCCGCGCCGGTGTGGTCGGGGAAGTCCCAGGCGCCGTCCGCGTTGAGGTCGAAGCGGAAGAAGATGAGGGAAGAATTCGAGACCTCCACCGTGAACACACAGGTCCCGACCGTCCCTGGATCACAGGCCCACAGGACGACCCCCGGTCCGTAGTGCGATCCGCCGATGTGAAACGCTGCGGCCGGAGACGGAATCGCGAGAAGCGCCAGCGCCAACCCCGCCACGATGACAAGCCCCCGCATGGAACCTACCCTCCGCCCCCTACATGGGCGTTGGGCGGGAAAAAACTTGCCCCGAGGGCGGCGAAGCCTTTGTCATCCTACGACTAGGCCTTCCTACGTCAGGAGCATGCGCAGGGGCGTGTGTCCTCCCCGCCGAAGCGCGAGGGCGCCGAGGACGAAGCCGAGTCCGGTCAACGGGATCGCGGTGAAGATCATGACGTGCGCCGGCGCGAGCAGGCTCTCGGTCGCCGGACTCAGACCCACGATCACATGGTTGTAGAAGTCCCACACCAAGCCCACGAAGCCGGTTCCGAGCCCGACCGCCATCACGAGGAAGGCGAGCCCGAGCCGCTTCCACGCCCCCGACCCGACCGTTGTGCGCGCCATCTTGTGCACCCGACCGAGGGTGGCCGCGCGTCCATTTGGTCTCGCGGTCTATATCGTCGTTACAGTACGTTCACTTGAGGACGTCGACGAGGGCGACGCGCTCCAGGACGAGGTCGGCGGCCTGTTCCTCGGACAGCGAACCGATTTCGACGTCCGTGATTCCGAACGCCGCCAATTTCTGGCGGGAGGAAGCGAGCACGGCGTCGTCGCGTGTGAGCCCGAGCGCGTGCAGGACCGCGGCCGCATCGCCCCCGCCAAGGAGGACGACGGCGAACTCGGTCGTCTCGTCCCGGATCCCCATCTTCGTCAGGGCCTCCGCGATCTGTCGCTCCCCGGACGCGTAGAGCACGAACTCCACCGCCAACGATTTCGCGACGTTCATGCCCTCGCGCATCGCGCGCTCCGCGTGCTCCGCGGCGGAGACGAGGTGGTCGCGCCCGCACACGAACCGGGCGTCGAGGATCTGGAGGTCCCCGCCAAGCCGCCGCACCACCGCCAAGCGATCTTCGGCGGAACTGGCCGCCCCGCGCGCGCCCACGATCTCCACGGGCCCGCGAACGAGCGCGGCGGTAAATACCCCGGGGCTCCATGCGCCCGGAGGTGCAACGTGCGACTCGAGAAGCTGTACAAGATGGACGCGTACTACCGGGGAGAGGGCGTGTGGCTGCGACCGTACGGGGACCACGAGGCGGCAGGGCACGGGAGCGGGGACGGGACCCTCGACGGCGACCGTATTCGCGGCCGCCTCACGTGGTCGAACCATCCGAGGAAGCGCGAGGACGGCGTCTGGTGCCCGAACCTCACGGGGTACGTGACGACGGACGATGGGGCGCAGGTCCTCGTCGAGATTCAAGGGTACAGCGTCCGCGAGGACACGAAGGAGGTCCGGAGGGCGGTCACGGTCACCGCACGATTCCAGGCGTCGGACCCGAAGTACCGGTGGCTGAACTTCGTGATTGGCGCGGGGGAGGGGGAGATCGTCGAGAGCGACACGGATAAGTCCGACCTCGACCACTGGTGGCTCCAGATTTACGCCGTCGTGAACGAGACCGCGAAGGCGGGCCCCGCGATCACGTAGCTTGGGACGTTGCTACCCGCTTGTCGCTACAAGTACGCCAAGGTATAAGATGGCCCAAGGGCTTTAACGCCCGGGTGATGGGAGTGTTTCGCGTTGGAATCCGGTTAGCGTCCCCTTCGAATCCAGACACCGCCAGAGAGTTGGAGGCCGTCGTGGATACGGGCTCCCACTACACCCTGGTCCCCCGGACGATCGTCGAGGAACTGGGGATCCGGCCGACGAGAAAGATGGCGGCTCGTCTGGCGAACGGCATTCGAATCGTTCGGGACATGGGGCAGGCGGAGCTCTCATACGGCGCGCTGTCGACTGTTACGTGGGTTGTATTCGGCAATCCCGGCGATGCCGTTCTCCTCGGGGCGATCACCTTGCAGGAACTGGGGCTGGAAGTCGATCCGACGACGGAGACGTTGAGGGAGACCGAAGTGTACATGTTCGGTGTGGCCGGCCCCGCGCGCGGCGCAAGCCTCCCGTCCGTTTGACTCAGCCCCATTCCGACAGCGCGGTCTGCCCCGCCAATTCCTGCGGCTTGACCGTCTTCCCGAGCTGCTCCTTGATCGAGATCGCGAGGTTGTTCCCGATCGTCGGGATGCGGGACAGGTCGCCCGCCGACGCCTTCTGAAGGTCCGCGAGCTTCCGGTAGCCGGCTCGCACGAGGTTCCGCGCGCGTACGAGGCCGACGCCTTTGAGCTGGACGAGCGGGAGGAGCTCTTCCTTGATCCCGTACTGGAGCCGCGGGATCAGCTTCGCGAGCGGCTGGACCCGCGGGCGGCTGAAGATCTTCGCGAGCTCGCCCATCGCGTACAGGAGCCACTCGCCCTGGTCGACCATCCGGCGGATGTCCCCCGGCCCGATGCTGAAGCGCTTCGTGACCTCCTCCTCCGTCCGCTCCTCGATCCAGTCCTCGAGGAGGGACGCGGTCTTGATTTCGGCGGTGAAGAAGTCGTAGTCCTCGACGGGGAACGTGAGCGCCTCCTCCGCGATCTTCTCCTCGATCCACGCGTGGTCGCCCCGCCGGAGGTACAGCTTCGGCATGTCCGGGGTCGCGCACACGGCCCACAGCCAGTAGAACGCGGAGTCGTACTTGTCGAGGAGCGCGTCCCGCATCTTCACCGCGGAGAGCGGGTCGATGTACAGGTCGCTCGTGCGGCGCCCGAAGAACGTCGCCCGGAGCTCGTCCTTCCCGCGGTCGACGAACTTCTCCGAGTCGAGGAACTGGAGCACCTTCTCGACCTTCGCCTCGATGTCGTGGATGTCCCGCTCGAACGCGAAGAACGTCTGTCCGAGGAAGTCGTACAGCTCTTTTTCCGTCCGGCAGTGGCCCGTGGCGATCACCGCCAACACGTGCATGCGGAGCGCGGGCTCCGCCGCCAATTTCGACTCGACGGGTTCTGGCGGTGCGAGGAGATAATCCTCTAGGAAGTACTCCTGCTCCTCCTCGCGCTTCGCGATGAGGATGGCTTCTCCGTACGGATCGTATCGGGGCCTTCCCGCACGCCCGCACATCTGTTGAATTTCCAGGACGGGGATCGGCGTGAATCCGAGGTTGACGTCGAAGCGGTTCACGTCGCGGACGATCACGCGTCTGGCGGGGAGGTTGATCCCGGCCGCGAGGGTCGGGGTCGCGACGATGACCTTGATCTTCCCCTTCTTGAACGACTCTTCGACTTGGCGGCGATGATCGTTCAGGAGCCCCGCGTTGTGGAAGGCGGTCCCTCCCTCGATGCATTTCGCGAGGCGGTTCGTGACCGACGTTGACTCTTCCTGGCGGCGGACCATCTCCTCGCCCATCTTCTTCAGCGCCGCCAATTCCTTGTCCTTCAGGCGCGGCTTCACGCTGGCGGTGAGGGATTTCGCAAGGGCCTCCGTGGATCGGCGTGTGTTCACGAAGATGAGCGCCTGCCCACCCGTGTCGATGATGTCCTCGACGAGTCCGGAGAGGTCGTCCTCCGTCGCTTTGAAGTTCGTCGTCTTCCGGTCCGTCCACAGGACGGTGCCGTTGAACATCACGCCCGAGCGCAGCGGGACGGGCCGCCAGTCCGACCACACGTGCTCCGCCTTCAGCCACGCCGCCAATTCCGCGGAGTTCCGGATCGTCGCGGAGAGGGCGATGATCTGGAGCTTCGGGTTCACCTGCCGCATCTTCGCGAGCGTGACCTCGAGCGTCGGCCCGCGGTCCGCGTCGTTGATCAGATGGACCTCGTCCGCGACGACGACCGTGAGCTTCGTGAGCCAGTCCGCGCGGTGCCGAAGGAGGGAGTCCGCGCGCTCGCTCGTGGACACGATCACGTCGTACCGGCCGAGGGTCGGGTCCGGCGAGTCGTAGTCGCCCATCGAGATGCCGACCTTGATCCCGAGGGGCTCGAACGCCTTCAGGTCGTCGTACTTCTCCGCCGCCAGGGCGCGGAGGGGGACGATGTACATCGCCTTCCCGCCCGCGAGGACGTGCTTGAGCACCGCGAGGTACGCGAC
>VBMQ01000039.1:0-264 GCA_005878375.1 Methanobacteriota archaeon
ATTTCCATGGCACAGCCGACGGCGCCAAATGGCGCGCCGCAGTCTGTGGGGGCTAGGGCATGGCGAATCCACGCACCGTCCGTCGTTCCCGTGGTGTGGTCAATCCAGAGGTGAACTTGGGATGTGACGATGATGTTGCCCGTTGTCGGGGCGTTGATCGTGACCGACGCGAGGTTCGCGCACATCTGGATGGACGTCGGGGTGGTGCCCACGACGCTGGTCATGAGCGTGCCGTTCCCTTGCGGCCCTTGAGGCCCGGGCGGT
>VBMQ01000039.1:327-5498 GCA_005878375.1 Methanobacteriota archaeon
AGGCCCAATCGCTCCATTTGTTCCGTTCGTCCCGTTTGTTCCAGCAGCTCCCGCGGGTCCAGCGGGTCCGGGAATCACGAAGTTGATCGCCATCGCCGCGACCGCCAAGGCGAGCGCGACCGCCGCGAGTATCTTGCCCATCCCTCCCCCTCCGCCCCCGCCCGGACTCATCGGCGCTTGCATCGTCGGCTGCGCCGGTGGCATTCCTCCATATTGCGGTGGCATCGGGCCCTGCATCGGCTGACTGGGTTGCATGTCCCCGGAACGGAATGTATGCTAAGTAAGTTTCGGGTTGCGAGAAACCTAATAGAGTTCGCGGTCATGCGACGGGCGTGCACGTCCTCGTTGTCGGAGGGGGAGGTCGCGAGCACTGTCTTGCCGCGGCGTTGCGCCGGAGCGGAGCCGCCGTCTTCGCGATCGCCGCCAACGACAATCCCGGCCTGCGAACGATTGCGAAGGATTTCGCGTTGCACGATGTGACCGATGTCACTTGGATTGAGACCTGGGCGCGCGAGCGCAAGGTAGACCTCGCCGTCATCGGTCCCGAAGCCCCCCTCGCCGCCGGCGTCGTGGATGCGCTTGAGGCCGCTCGAGACGAACAAGGAGTTCACGCGCACTCTGATGCGTGAGCGCAAGATCCCGGGGCTCGTCGACTTCTGGGCGTTCGACGACCTCCCGACATTCGAGGCGTGGCTCAGGGACTGCGAGATCGACCTCGTCGTGAAGCCGCTCGGCCTCACGGGCGGGAAAGGGGTGAAGGTCATGGGCGACCACCTCGCCGGATACCCCGACGTCCTCGAGTACGGGCGCGAGATCCTTGAAGGTCGCATCGGTGGCTCGCCTCGGTTCCTCGTCGAAGAGAAAGTCCTCGGCGAGGAGTTCTCGCTCCAATGTCTCACGGACGGGAAGACGGTACTCCCTTCACCCCTCGCGCAGGACCACAAGCGAGCGCTCGAGGGCGATCGCGGGCCGAACACGGGCGGCATGGGTTCGTACAGCGATGCCGACCACCTGCTGCCGTTCCTCAGTGCAAAGGACCGGGATGCCGCCCTCTCAATCTGCAAGAAGGTCGTCGATGCGATGCGCAAGCGCGGGACGCCCTTCAAGGGCTGCCTCTACGGGGGCTTCATGGCGACGGCCGACGGCGTGCGCGTTCTCGAGTTCAACGCGCGCTTCGCGGACCCCGAATCGATGAACGTCCTCCCGCTGTTCGCGGGGGATTTCGCGGAGGCATGCGCGCAAATCGCCTCGGGCGGGCTGAAGACGACATGGTCCTTCCATCGAAAGGCAACGGTGTGCAAGTACGTCGTTCCAATCGGGTACGGCACGAAAGCGCTCGCGGGCGAACCGCTCGCCGTGGACGAGAGCGCCGTCGCCGAAACCGGCGCGCACGTGTATTACGGGTCCGTTAACGAGAAGGACGGGTCGATCGTGACGACGACTTCGCGCGCATTGGCGGTCGTTGGCGTCGCGCACGCCCTCGAGAAGGCGGAAGCGCAGGTGGAGGCAGCCCTCGCGCACGTGAAGGGGAATGCGTACGTGCGCCATGACATCGGCACCGCGGCCGCGATTCGGCGCAAGGTTGAGCGGATGAATCGTCTGCGGGGGGGAAAAGGATCGTGACCTCGTTGCGCGGGTTGGACGCGATTGTGGCGGGGATCGAAAGAGACCTCGACGCGCGCGATCGCATTCGTGAGACCTCGCTGACCGCCGCGCGAACGATCATCCGTCTCGCCGGAGGTGCGATGCGCGGGATGCACCGGGGCGAAAACGTCGCACGCCCGTTGCGCGCGGTCCGAGCGGAGGTCGCCCGCCTTCGTCGAACGCTGCACCGGAGCCCGGAGGTCCTCCATGGTGGCGCCGTCGAAGCCGCGTTGCAGGAAGCGGCGGAGGCGGAAATTGTGAACGCGGTCCTCCATGCTCGGTCTCTCCCGGAACCCGCAGTCCTCGGAGTCACCTCAGCCGCCTACGTCCTCGGCCTCGGCGACGCGATCGGCGAACTCCGCCGTCTCACTCTCGACCGAGTCCGCACCGGGGACATGAAGGAGGCGAACCGGTTCGCGGACGCGATGGAGGAGATGTACCACGCCCTCCTCCGCTTCGATTACCCGGACCCCATTGTCGCCGTCCGGCACAAGCAGGACGTTGCGCGGGGCCTGCTCGAGCGGACGCGGGGAGAGCTGGCTGTCGCCACGAGGAGCGCCGAACTCGAGAAGAAGCTGGCCCGCCTCGTACGCCGCCGTTGACTACTTCTCCCAGCTGACGTGGAGGCTGGTCACGAGGGCGATCGGTCGCTGGTTCTTCCCCTCTCGCCGGAGATCGACGAGTCCCCAGGACTGGAGCGCGGTCAGGTCGTCGTACGTGTTCTTGTAGTCCCTCCGAAGCTTCGCCGCGAGCTCCTTGATCGAAGGGACCTCGCCGCCGCGGAGCGCCTCGAGGAGGTCCACTCGACGTGGGGTCAGCGCCCGGAAGACATCCGGGGTCTCGAAAACGGTCCGCTCCTCGAGGGCGCCCCCCTCCTCGCGAAGCGCACGCCATACGACGTAGTCGTCCTCGGCGTCGGGCTCGTTGCACCGCTCGACGAAGACCCGTTGGCGGAGCGCTTCGAAGCTTTTGTGGCGCGCCTTGAGCCCCTCGACCTCTCGACCCACATCGGCCGCTCCCACGTCCCGAGCAATCTCGACCCGCATCTTACAACCCCGCCAGGTCCATGGTCAGCAGGTTCCTGCGGAACATCTTCACAAGCTTGAGAACGTCCGGGAGGGGACGGTCTCTCCAAGGCGTCCGGTCCTTCAACCCCCCCGTCTCGTCGTATCGGTCGACGTGATCCTGACCCTCCCAGTTGTCCCATCGGACCGATGGGACCCACGCCCCCCCGCGCTGACCCTTGTACGTGTAGCTGTAGAACGTCCGCCGGGCACCCTCATAGGACTCCACGGCGTCTAGGACCTCGTCCCGGCGGACCCAGATCCGCTGCCGGACGACGCGATGCACGGGACGCGGAATGGACCGGGGTCGGAATAAACCATCTGTCTCCATTCTCACCGGTTTGAAACATCTGGACAGCTTATTCGTGAAGTGATATTAAGTCGATTGTGCCCATCAATTACGATTCACACCATAAAAGTATTCCTGACATACTGGCTAGTCCATTTATCGATTATACCATACGAATGGGCTTTCGTTGCCATTTTTGTCAATCGGGACGAAACCTTCTTACTCGGCATGCCGCATCGGGCGGGTACATCCATGGGAGAGCCGCCTCGGCGGGGGGAGCATTTTGGCGGCGCCCTCGCAAGCCTCCAGACCCCGACGGCCCGCTCCCGGAGTTTTGCAGAGTTGGTCGCAGCGCTCAACGAGCTCAACCGGCTGGAATCGTCCCTCGCGACCGCGATCGCCCATGCCCGAGTCCCCGTCCAAGAGGTCCGGACCCTCCTCCGGGCTCAGACCGCCCTTCAAGCGGAGAATGCCCCCGCCTTCCAGTTCATGCGGGAGATGTTCGCGCAAGTGGGAATACCGCTCGCCATGGAGGCGGTCGGCCGGTTCACGATGCGATTCGGAGTGGAAGCATCGGCCTACGCCCGCCTGTTCGCTGGGGACGCCCCACGCAAGACCTGCGACTTCGTCAGCGAGGCCATCGCAAGGTTCCTCGGCTCCGACTTCGGATTGCCGGCGCAGGTTCGCGAAGCCGTTTGTCGGAATGACGGCGGGACGTTTTGCGTGTTTGAAGCAGATCTCAATCCCGAAGAAGTCGCCGCCCGTGCCCTGGACGACCTCGACTGGCGATTGTTCAAGGCGATCGCTCAGGGGGCATCGCCTCCCGCAGCCGCTCGGTCGCTCCGACTTCCGGACGATGAGCGCGACTACCGAATGGAATCCCTGATCGGATTCGGTCTGCTGACCTCCGACGGCAGGTTGCTCCCGGGCGGGGACGCACTCCTGCGCGTGGGCGCCGCGCCAGTCGAGGAACGGTTCGAGCCCCCGTGGCGGGACGCGAGCCGGCTCACGGAAGCGATCGCCACGGCGGCCTCGGCCGCGGAGGCGCTCGTCGAGGTCGCGCCTCAGGTGCCCGGTCGAGAGATGCCGCCCGACGCAGAGACGACGGCGTTGGCGGCGGAGTGTCACAGTTTCGCGGAGCTGCTCGCGCGGGCGAGCAAAGGGAGGACTTGGGAATGACGGAACCGCTGGTGAAATCGGGCATCTTCGGGTTGGACCCCCTGATCGGCGGGGGGTTCCGGGAGAAGACCGCGCATGTGATCGTCGGGTCGTCCGGGACGGGCAAGACGACGTTCGCGATGCAGTTCCTGATGCACGGCATCGACGAAGGTCAACAGGGGCTCTACGTGAGCCTCGAGGAATCCCCCGAGCAGATCATCCGCGAGGGCGAGACGATGGGGTTCCGCATGAAGGACCAAGTCGACAAGAACCTCTTCTTCATCCACCTAAAAGGCAAGAACTTCAAGAAGATGATCGAGGAGCAGCTCCCCGCCCTCGTCAAGGCCCGCTCGGATTACGACATCAAGACGCGGGTCGTCATCGACCCGATGACGCCCGTGATCTGGGCGACGCCCGACAAGCTCGAGCAGCGCGAGCTCATCGGGAAACTCTTCTACACGCTGAAGGAGTTGGGCGTCGTCGTCGCGACGGTCGAGGAGCACGCGAAGCCGGGAGAGACGATCGGGGAGGACGTCCTGCTGCCGATCTACCTGAGCGACGGGGCGATTCACCTCGAGTACTACCCGGTCGGCGGGGCGTTCAACCGCACATTGAAGGTCCTCAAGGTCCGCGGCGCGCACCACGGCGAAGGCGTCTACCCATACTTTTTCTCCCGTGGCGTCGGCGTGATCGTGCGCGCGGGGCCGGCGGAGGTAGCGCCCGAGAGCACCGCCAAGGACCACGACGCGATCTTCGATCGGGCGCAGAAGACCGCGGAATCCCTCAAAGCGCCGCCGCACGTCGTCGCGAAGATCGCGGCGATGCGGAAGAATTGGGACTACACGTACTCGCCGCAGGAAGCGCTCCAGATCCTGTTCGAGACCTACGGGTTGAAGTCGTAAGGGGATGACGTCGAGCTCATGATGGAAAAACGACTCGAAGCCGAGACGGCGACGCTGCTGCGCTCCATGCTGGACATGGAGCTCCGACGCGTCCGAACGGAGTTCGGGTTCGAC
>VBMQ01000039.1:5503-16527 GCA_005878375.1 Methanobacteriota archaeon
CGGACCACTTGACGCCGCCCCAGTACCGCTTGCTGAACCTGGTGAAAGCGAACCTCCCGAGCATCTGCGCGCAGCTCGCGAACGAAGCGATGCGCCTGAGCCTCACGGAGTACGAGTACGGGGTCGTCGTGATCTCGCAGGTGGGCCACCGGTCCTTCCTCGTCCTCCTCTCCGGCAAGCCGCAGGACATCACGACGATGCACGAGACCGTCGGGAAGGTGAAGCGGGCGTCGGCGGTGTTGCGCCACGTGTTCGAGCAGCGCCCGATGGCGCCGGACGCGCTGGCGGGGTACGACAAGGAGACCGCGGAGGAGCTGCAACGCCTCAGCCGCCAACTGTTCGTCGAGAAGTTCGAGGAGACAGCACAGTTCAAGCGGAACCGCGACCTCATGAATTACCTGAAGGCGGAGCTCACGAAAGCCATTGGCGTGGGCCCGGTCCAGGAGGTGCTCAGCGTATCGTTCAACGAGGTCGGGACCTCCGCGGCCTACATGAAGGACGATCAGTGGCTCAAGCTCATCGACCTCCTCGTCGAGAAGGTGCGCGCGCAGGGCGGGGACGTGCTCGCGGACAAGTGCGCGAAGACGTGGATTCCCGAAGTGAAGCGGAAACTGAAGGCGTTCGCATGAGCGAGAAGACCGATGGCGTCCTGGATCATGGCGGGGACGACGCGCCGCCGATCGCCTCGCGCGAGGAACTCGCGGCGCAAGTCGCCGAACTTGAGGAAACGGTCCAAACGTTGAACAACCTGCTCTCGACGTTCAGCGCGCGCATGCTCCGGAACGTCGACGACCTGAAGGAAGAAATGGGCCGACGCGTCGGCTATGGAGACCTGCAGCCGATTCAAAAGGACTTGGAGAAAGTCCGGGCGAAGATCGACGACATCGTCGACGAGGTCGGGTACGGAGAAGCCCTCGACATCGCGAAGGTGCCGCCGGACATCCTCGAAGCGGCGTATCAGGCGATTTTGGACGATCTTCTGGCGGAGCTGAAGAAGGCACGCGGGGCCCACGACGCGGAACAGCACGTCATCCGCTCCCTCGAAGAGCTCCGGCTGAAGACGAGCGGTTCGGAACTGTTCCACTACAAACCGCACCGGATCCACGTCGGCGTCGCGCGCCCTCTGGCAAAGGGCCTCGTGTCAGCCCGCCAAGTCCAGATGACCTTCGACGAACTCGTTCGTCACCTCCTCGAACCGATCCACTACCACACCCCGAGAAACTTCCGGGCCCTGATCAAGATCAAAAGCCAGGAATTTGCGGTCGACAAAGCGTTGTTCCTCGCGAACTCATGGGAGAAAGCCGGTCCCCAACTCCCCGCCTTGACCGAGCGCCTCTCAAAGCTTGAGGAGCAGGTCGCCGGGGCGCTCCGGGACGTTCAGGACTTCGCCGCCAAACTCCAGGGGACGTTGGCCGGGCTCGCCACGCGCGAGTCGGTCGAGGGGCTCGGCATGCGGTTGGCGGCGATCGAGCAGCGACTCACGGAGTCACCGGCCGCGATCCCACCGCCACTCGTGGCGGACGGTTCGTCCGGCGCCGCGGAAGAGCGTGTTCTCGCCGCGCCCGGGTCCGACCCGATGAGTTTGGCGGCGTTGAAGCGCGCGCTGGGACTTGAGGAAGCCGTCCTGCGCGAAGTCCTTGCAGGTCTCGAAAGTCGCGGTCTCGTCTCCTCCTCGGTGAGGGGGAGATACACGGTCTACCGAAGGGAGGAATCGAACAATGCTTGACGTGGCCCTGGTGTCCCTCATTCAGGACATGAGTGAGAAGGCAGGCGTGGACGGAACGATTCAGTACTGGCAGCGCGTCGGGGAGAACCTCGCCCGCCGGATCGGAAAGGAGGCGTACATGGGGTGGCCATCGTTCAACGTGGCCCTCCGCGAGGGCCGGACGGGGTTCTCCATCGAAGGGGACGTCACGCCGCTCACCGACTTGGCGATCACGGACGTGGACGGCGACGTCGTCGGCTACATCTACGCGCTCAAGCAGTGCGTGTTCGTCCCCACGATCCTGCGTGTCCGATATTCCGTCGGGGAACTCCCGCGGGCGGACCGGGCGGTCGCGGAGGAGTACAACAACTCCGTGCACGATATCGCCGTCTGCAACTTCTGCGTGATCCACGAGAAGTTCCGGGAAGAGGTCGCCAAGAACATCACGATCGCGGGCCAGCATCTCGAGTCCCTCCTTCTCGCGACCCGAGGCTTCACGGGGGAGACGAAGATCAGTGAGCGCAACCTGAAGAAGTTGGGCATAAACCCGGAGCACGTCCGCTCGCTTCTCCGGAACTACGAATGCGTGTACGCGATCATGATGAAGGGCGCGAAGCTCAAGGGGGCCTAGACATGGCGGCGGAACCGGCCCGGGACAGGCTCATTGAGTCGAACCCGTTCGTGGACGTCGCGACGCACCTCTTCCTCGAGGACATCGCCGACAAGCAGGGCGCGTCCGGGCTCAACAACTACCTGATGAGCCTCGCAACGAACCTCGCGAAGTCGATGCCCGAGGAGGAGTACGATACGTGGGACGAGTTCCTCGAGGCGCTCAAGAGCGGAAACTCGATCCTCACCACCTTCGAAGAGGTGTTCATGCCCACGAAGAACTGCGTCGTCACGCGTCGTTCTCCGTTCGAGCGCGGGTGGCAGGAATACGTCAAGCGCGTGGGCTCCTTCTCACGCATCCACGAGGAGGTGGCCGAGTACTACAACAGCGCGGTGAAGCCGACGGCGATCAACAGCCTTCACATCATCCACCAGACGTTCCGCGCCGCGGCCAGCGACCGGATCACCGTTGGCGGGAAACGCGTGAAGTACGCGCAGGTCGCGACGGTCTGGACCGACGGGGAGAAGAAGATCGTGCCGGACGAGTGGCTTCCGGTGCTCCTCCAGAAGGCGGGCATCTCGCGGACGGAGCTGAACATGCTCCTCCGGAACAACGCGGACGTGTGGCTCCTCTACACGGAATGAGCGGCTCATGCGGGAGCTTGCGCGCGACGGTTCGTACGCCTACGTGAAGTTCGAGGAGTCCGGCGACATCGACCGCGTGCAAATCCGGAGCGTGGAGACGGACCCGGACGGATTCGAATTCTTCCGAGGACTTGGAATCGTCGGATACGCGAAGACGTTCAAGGCGTGGCTCCGGCATTTTCCGCGTCCGATCTTCTTGGCGGCCCTTCGCGACCGCGAGATCGTCTCGTGGGCGTTCATCGAGGAGCACGCAGAGCGAACGCGGGACGGCAACCCGGTCTACCTCCTCCGTGCGATCGAGACCCTGCCGGAATTGCGAGGGAAGCGGCTCGGCTACCGGCTCCTCCTGCTTGGCCTGGCGCAGGTGACCGGACACGTGCTCACGAAACCGCTCACGCACGAGGCCCGGACCTTCTTCCTCCGCGCGGGCTTCACGGATCTCGCCACGGACGAGAGGCCGCCGGTGGAACCTCGACAGTTCGCCGGGTACCTCGGTTTGCCGCCACACCGACGCCGGGAGGCCCTCGCCCATCTGAGCGACTACTTCCCTAGCCTTGGCGGCGCTGGCGGCGAATCGCCAGGAGAACAAACACGAGGATGACGAGGATGAACACGGTGACCGTTGCCAGGATCGCGGGCAAGGTCGAGTGTTCCGTCTTGTAGAAGAAGTCGCTCTGGACGAGCTCGCCGCGTTCCGGCTCGATGATCCCGTCGCGGTCTAGGTCGGCGGTCACCTTGACGGTGTGCTGTCCCACCGCCAGTTCCACCGGGATGTATGTGATATTGACGTCGACCTGAGCGCCCGCCGCGATCCGCCCGACCGTGGAGTTCCCCACGAGCTTGTCGTCCACGTAGAATAGGACCGTGACGTTGGTCGCCGTGGCCGCGCCGAGATTTCGCAGGGTGGCCCGGAGGTCGATGGGCTTGGAGACGTACACGGTGAGCCGCGTGTCTGCGGTGTCGTTCGCCGTCGCGTTGCTCGATTTCGCCTTCACGTACAGCTGGACGATGCCCTCGTTCTGCGGGGCCGTTACGTTCACCGTGAAGTTGCCTTGCGTGTTCGCGAGGGTCCGCGGAAGGATCGGGTCGGCCCCCGTGACGGAATCGCCTTGGACGACGTAGTCGATCTGATACGTCCCCCCGCCCCTGTGGGACGCGGGTCCGCCGCTCACGTGAATCACATACTTGTGGATAGAGGATGGCGCCACCGCGGTCGGGCCGGAGATCACCGCTGTCACCCCTTGCGCATCGGCGCGCGGTGGCGGGACGACGAGCGCGACCAACGCGAAAAGGATGAAGACGAGGAGGGCTCGCTTCATCGGGAACGCCTCCGGAGGATTCCGAGATACACGGCCGCCGCGAGGATGGCCGCCAGCGAGATCAAGAAGGCAGCGGTCGCGAGGTCGATGCCGGGTGCTCGCGTGGAGATTCCTGATCCGCCAGCTTGCAAGGAGCCGACGACCGTGAGCGACGGCATCTGAATGCTCACCGTCAAGAGCGAATCGTACTGCATGTCCACGGTGTCCACGATTCGAACCCGAGCGATCGCGCCGGAGCTCCCACCCGCGTTCTGGAGTCGCAAGAGGGGCTTCGAGGTCGCGTTCGCGTCGACCGTCAAGTCCAACGTCGTGGTCGGGGCGCTCCCGACCGAAGAGAGAAGGGTCGCCCGCCAACCCGCCGCGGCAAGCTCCTCCGCGTTCGGAATCGTCACGCGGAACGTCGCGGCGCCGTTTCCTCGATTGTGGACGGCGAGGGTGTAGTTCAAGAACCGCCCGTCCCACACAGGCGCATCGGACGAGACCGACGCGTCCAGTCCGCGGAAACCGCGAATCGTAAGGGTCACGGTCACGCTCTTGACGACGCTCGAATCTGCCTCGGATCGCGCCACGATCGTGATTGGCCCGTGGTCGACTTTCGCGTCCGCGGCCGCCGTGATTGTGACACGGACCGCCGTCGCGTTCCCCGTGGGACCAAACTTGAGCGCGACTTTGTCGACCCCGAACGAGAAGGTGAAGCCGACCGAGGAGGCGGACATGTCGTATGTGTCGTCGTCGTTCCCCGTGTTCGTCACCTGGACCTCGTACGCGGCAGAGCCGCCCGCGTTCACGGTGGCGGCTTGGACGCTGTCCCACGTGATGGACAAGGAGCGGCGCACGACTTTCGTAAGCTCCACGTTGGCAATCGCATCGGCGACGAGGGAGAGACTTGCGGTCCCACGGTACGTGGCTAGCAACCCGCGCTCCGTGCCGGACGTCGCTGCGTCGAGCGTGTAGCTGCCCTTCGGAAGCAACAGGGCGAAGGCCCCGCTGGCATCTGATCGAATCGAAACGGTTCCCAGGTTCGAGGAGAACGTCAGGTTCGAGGCCGTTCGGGCGTTCGATCGGAAGGTCGTGACTCCGGATGCTTGGAACGCGGCAGACAAGGAAAGGTCGAGCGTCGCGGGACCTCCGGGCGCGAGTGCGTACGTCCCAACGAAGGCGGCCCGGTCGAACGGCGCAACCGCGTACACGTCGTACGTCCCAGGTTGGAGGGGGAAGGAGTAGGAACCATCCGATCCCGTCGTCGTCGTGGCGTTGATTCCGCTCGTCGCGGTCGCGGCGAACGTGAGTTGGGCGGAGACGCCCACCCCGCCAGAGCGCACGGTCCCGGACAGGGTCTCGTTCGCGAGCGCGCGCGAGAGAGCGATGTTGAACGCTTTCACCCGCTCGTCCTGGACGACGTCCACACTGCCGGCAAACGAGTACCGCACGTACCGTGTCTTCGACCCGTCGGTCGCCGAGGCGGTGTGATTCGCCGAGACCCCGTAGCTCCCGCCTAGGACGAGGACGTGGTAGGAACCCGTCGAGTCCGAGGTCGCGCGCAGGGTCCCGCCTCCCTGGCTTGCGAACGCGATCGAGACGCCCGCCACCGGGTTGCCCAGGTACGTCGCGGTGCCTGTCACATTCGTGGCTTGGAGAAGGGTGAGCGCAATCGTGGACGGAGCGCTCACGACGACGTTCTGGAACGCGACGTACGGAATGTTCCCTTCCGTCAAGTTCGCGGCGATCGTGTAGGTTCCCCCTGCGAGGAAGGCGGAGTAGGCTCCATCCGTGGCGTTGACGTGGAGTTGGTCGGGGCCGTCGAACGTCACGACCGGGGACCGCGGCTGGCCGCCGAGGGTGACGGTTCCGGTCACTCGGACGCGCGTTGCGAGGGGGAGGTCGAGTGCGCGTGGCGGGTCGCCGATGCCCAAGGTGACGTCCGTCGCGGTCGACCGAAGCTCGAGGCGAACGTCCCCCTGTCCCGTCTCATTCCGCTCGACGACGACACGATATCGCCCGGGGGCTAAGTCGACAGAGTAGCCGCCAAGCCCATCCAGCCTTGCAAGGGCGGTCACCGCCCCCGGCCCTTCTTCTCGGAACTCAAGGGGGATCGAAGGGTCCGTCGCCGCGACCCCGCCCAACGTCAGGTGCCCGGTGACGGTCACGTTTTCCGCGGTGATCTCGAACTGCGACTGCGTCTGCCACTGGAACGGCGAGAGGGCGGCCGGGGCGCTGAACGGTCGGTACCCGTCCCGGGCGATCGCGAGCGAATACTGTCCTTCGGACGGGAGCGCCATCGAGAAGGTGCCTTGGGCACCCGTGACGGTTTCGAACGTGGCGCTTCCGGTCGAGAACATTACGACTGCATCCGGAACGGGGTCCTGGATCTGCACCTTGCTCGAGGCGAACGAGCGGAACACGCTGCCGTCGATCCGGGCGCCGTGGGTGGCTGCGATGGGCAACTCGGTGTTGGCCCCGAGCGTCAGGGTCGTATGGAACGTGAAGTCCCGCGCGTTGAGCTGGACGGTCCAGACGCCCCGTGGAAGTTGGGTGAAATAGTCGCCGCGCAGATCGGTCGTCGCGCGATACTCGCCGGCGAGGCTCGTGAACAGGATCTCCGCGGAAGTGATCAGATCCGTCCTGTTGTCGCGGCTGAACGCGCTCCCGCCAACGGTCGCACCCAAGGATAAGCCGGCCGCGAAGGAGCGGGACTCGCCCGGCGCAACCGTGAGCCCGCCGACGAACGCGAACAGGGCGGTGCCGGCGTAGTGGTGCGCGTGGACGTCCCAAGTCCCGGCGGGGAGCGGGACCGTCGCCTCCCCGGTGCCGTCGGTCGTCACGAGGCGGGTGAGACGGAGCGCGCTCCGCTGGACGAATTCGAGCGTCGCGTACGGCAGCGGCGCGCCTCCCGCGGTCGAGCTCACGGAGACGGTCCCCGTCGGGTACACGGTCACGTTGTGGAAGGTACCGTTCGCGCCGTTCGTCGCCGCGACCGATGCCTGATCCGGAAGGGATTCGAGCACGCCCTTCGACGCGAGCACGTCGAACGTCCCGGGAAGGACGGTCCCGAAGCTGAATAGTCCGTCCAGGCCCGTCGTCGCATGACTCACGGTGCCGTTCGTGGCGTCGGTGAGATTGACCGTCACGCCCTCAACGTGACGCCCGTCCGCGCCGGATACGTAGCCCTTGAGGGTCTGTGGCGTGACCGCGAGATCGAGCGGGCCTTGGTTCTTCGCAATCGTGACGTTCCGGCGGAGGTCACGCCCTTCCCATGAGATTGTCGCGTTGTAGTTCCCGGCGTAGAGGCCGTCGATGCGAAGGTGGCCGTCCGCGTCCGCGCGTCCGGTCCTCTTCAACGTCCCGTCCGCAAGCGCGAGGGAGACGTCAGCCCCGGCAAGGAGCGGCTCGCCCGGGGTGAGCTTGCCGTCGCGGTTCGCGTCCACGTAGACCGCCCCGTCGAGGGCTTCTGCCGCGACCGCGAAATCATGGGTAAGGAGCCAATCGGGCACCCCATCGCCGTTCGCATCGACGGCCACCCGCATCGCCGCATCGTCGCTCACCGTCGTCGTGAAATCGCCGACGGTCGTGGGCCCCACGAGCGTGCGGTTGTCGGGTCGGCCGGTCGACGCGATCACGTGGACCGGCCCGAACGGGAGCAGCACACTGTACCGGCCATTCGCATCGGAGACGGCCGTGTCGTGGGGTACGCCAAATTCGTCCTGCACGGTGAGTTGCACGCCCGGCCACGGCTGACCGTTGAGGGCGACGGTGCCGTTGAGGAACGCCCCGTCGTAATACTTGATGAAGACCACGCCCCGGCGAATCGCGGCGGCGGGGCTCAGGTCGACAACGCCCGTGGCCTGCCCGCTGTTGATCTTGCCCTGCAGGGCCTGGGCCTTCGTATATTCGACGGCCGTCCAGGCGTCCGTGTGGTTCGCGACGTCCTGCGGCGGGTACGGGTTGTAGTACGCGGTCTTGTACACGAGCTTGAAGTGGCTCAAGTCCCAAGCCTGCATCGGCGCGATGTTCCCGATCTGTTGGTTCGTGGAGCTCTGGATTCCCGGGATGCAGTCGTTGCAATTCTGTCCGGCGACCTTCGGGGAGAAGCCTGCGTAGGCGCGGTAGAACATCGAGTTGTAGAACGCGTCCTTGAAGTGGATGTTCAGCGCGGTGACCGTGTCCGTTGCCTGGACGGCGGAGAGGTCGACGACCCCGCGGTTCGATGTCGTCGCGCTGATGGAGAAGAAGTCGATCGGGATCGACCGTCCGTCGGGAAGCTGCTGAATCCGGTGATCGGACAGCTTGACCGGGGCGTAGAAGATCCCCGTGTTCTGCCCGTCCAACGGGAAGAGCCGCGTGTCGACCGCGAAATAGCGGATCGAGGCGCCGGTCTCCGCGCGGAGGACGTGGTTCATCTCCGCAAGCCCGTTGTCGTCGAGGCGGCTCGTCATCTCCACGCGGCCGAAGATGAGCTGGGCGTTGTAGGGTTGCACGTCCTCCCAATCGCCGTACTTCACGGGGTTGCCGGCGACGATCGCGACGTACTTGTCGGGGTTCGTGAATACGTCTTCGAGGGGCCCATAAGGGACGCCGAGCGCGGTCAACGTTGCGCGGACCTGGGCGCTGAAGTGGCGGCCGTTCGCCCAATAGTTCCCCTGCAGGAGACGCATGTTGAGCAGCGCGATCGCGTCGTTCTCTCCCTGGGCGGTGATGAATTGTCCCGCGAGCTGGTATCCGTCGAGGAAATTGTCGGCGACCGTCGGGTGGCGCCCGGCGTCCGCCGCCTCGAACCCGTAGTCCCACCAGGAGAGGAACGCGGGCTTCTGTGAGGGCATGGAGACGTTCGCATCTTGCGTGCGGAACCAGGCCCATGCGGCGGGGAAGTATTGCGACTCAAGGGGCAGGGAGTACCCGAACGCGCCGAAAAAGAAGGAACCGCCGCCGGTCGATTGCTGGTTGTATCCCGGGGGTTTCCAGAAGTCGGGGAACGCGTCGTACACCTGCTTGTCGTACAGCGTCTTCCTCTCGAACGGGATGGACGCGTCGACGCCGTACCAGACGTTGGGCATCAGGATCGCGATGACGAGCAGCGACCCGAGGACGTGGCGGACCTTCACGCTTCGTCGGAAGGCCGCGAAGCGCCTCCCCCCGAGCGAACGGAACGTCTTGCGGATATCATCGAACCGGAGCCAGTCCAGCAAGAGGACGGAGACGAAGGCGCTCGAGACCGCGAACGCGGGCGACGCATTGAAGATGAACCGGGCGGCGGACTGCGCCATGAAAATGGCGGCGATGACCCAGACGACGACGAAGAGGTAGTCCGCGGATCGGCGCTTCGTGATCCCGTATGCCATCCACACGATGCCGAAGAGGGCCATGAAGTACGTGGCGACGCCGAAGGAAAGGATGATTTGGCTGAGGGCGGGCGGTTGCGCCTCGGCGATCGTCTCATAGGCCTTCGTCCTGACGAAATATCCGGCGCCCGAGACGAAGATGACACCGACCGCGGGATAGAAGATGGCGACGATGACCAGGGCAAGCCCGCCGATTCCGACGATCGTCGGGACGACGAGGGCCCACGGGTAGTCCCGCGTGACCGTGAAGATGACCGCGACGCCGATCGAGAAGATGAAGAGGTAGAAGGGGACGTCGTACCACACCTTGATCTGGTTGTTGAGCCAGTACCAAGGGAACGAGACGAGGAGCGGGAGGCCGACTGCGATCCCGTACGCGATCAGGATCCCCATCGGGTCCTGGTTTCGGAATCGGTGGACGAGGATTTGGAACAGGAAGTACACGAGGAGGAGAACCGGCGCGTACGCCCAGCCTTGCCATATCAGCGCGACGGTGGCGATCGACCACCCCGCCAGCGTCGCGTAGAGGACGCTCGTCCGATTCTCGGCGAAGAAGCCGCGGAGACCCGCCCGGAAGGACGCGCGGCCGCCTTTCGTCCAGAGCGCCCAGTTGTCGACCCAGCGGCGCTCGTTCAGGACCCGGAGGCTCTTGAGGAAGAAGAAGAACGCCGTGACCACGAAGAAGAGGACGATGGCGTCGTGGTCTGCATCCGTCGCCGGGCTTCGCTGAAGATGGGCGGGCAAGACCGCGAGGAAGAACGAAGCGAGGAGCGCTGCGCGCTTCCCGAATGCTTCTTTGGCGAGGAAGTAAAGGGGGAACACCGTCAAGGCGCCCCAGATCGCAGTCCCGATCAGGAAGACGAACGTCACCGAGGACCAGACATCGCCAAAGAGCGGGGAGAGGGCGACGCCCGTCACGCACGTCGACCACTGGTAGATCGGAGGTCGCGGGTTGGTCAGCCCTAAGGGAAAGTTCAGCATCGGATCGAACGTGAGCTGATGGCCCGTCGTCACGCACGTCTCGATGATGCGGCGATGATAGTAGGAGTCCGATCCGCCGGAGAGGATCCCGTCCGGCCACGCCAACGACCACGGGTAGTAGGCGCGCAAGTAGAGGGCGATCAGGAAGATGCCGAGGAGGACGGCGGGGACGGTCCACTTGCCCTCGAACCGCCCTTCGAACCACCCTCGGATGGACCTGGTTTTTCCTGCCAACGGCACACCTTGTAATGATGCGGGCCGCCGCTAAGAGGGTGGGGTTATTAAAGCATTGCCAGAGAAAACAATGCGGTGTTCAGGATGGTCGTCGCGCGAGGATGGAGACATACGCCGCGCGCGCGCGAAGGCCGGGCAGCGCCGCCAAGAGGCGTTCGTCCCACATTGCGAGGGCGTGTGCGATCGCGCGCCCGA
>VBMQ01000040.1:0-513 GCA_005878375.1 Methanobacteriota archaeon
GCGCTCCGGACGTGATTGCCGATCACGCCGACCCCGACTGCGCCTTCGAGGACGATGCCCTCGTGGCCCCCGTCCGTCTCGATCGTGTTGTCGGCGAGGACGAAGTCCGTCGAATTTGCGAGCTCGATCGCCGGGCCGTTGTTGCCACGGAACGTGCTGCCGCGAATCTCGCTGGGATCCGTCACCCAGAACCGGGCCCCACCGCCACCGCCTTGCAAGGGGATCGGCGCGGGTCCGCTCGAGCGCGTGATCGGCACGGGGCTTGGCCCGTTGTTCGTGACCATGAGGTTCCGCACGGAGATGTCCATCACCATCATGCCGAGGACGCCCCACCCGGTGTTGGAGTCGACGGTCCCGCCATCGATGGACACGCTGTGGGCCCCCTCTGCCAGCACGAGGCCGCTCCCCTGGGTCAGTGAGATCGTGTTGGAGCGCAACGAGAAGCCGAACGATCCCGCTCCGGCGATCTCGATGCCGAAGTCGTGGTTGCTCTTGATCAGGTTGTGCTCCACG